>JAUVIT010000041.1 GCA_030592605.1 Bacteroidota bacterium | reverse complement strand
TAACAGATATGTTGACGATTCTCCCAATCCCGAAAATAATGGTGGTGGTGTTGGCTTGGAAAACGTTCAAAAGAGGCTCGATATTCTATATCCCAAACAACACACGCTCACCATCAGAAGTGATGATGCTACCTTTTCTGTGCACCTGATTATCAATCAAGAATCTGAATTATGAGGATAAAATGTCTGATTATAGAAGATGAACCCATTGCAAGAGAGGTTTTAAGGGACTACATCAGGAAACTGGATGATTTTGAAGTAGCCGGAGAATTCGAAAATGCCCTGGAAGCGCTCTCATTTATGAAACAGAATCGTGTAGACTTGATATTCCTGGACATCAATATGCCTCAATTAAGCGGAATCGAATTTCTCCGTAGTCTGAGTCATCCTCCAAAAACAATTATCACCACAGCACACCGAAAATATGCATTGGAGGGATTTGATCTCCAGGTCCTGGACTACCTGTTAAAACCCTATTCTTTTGAGAGATTCTTTCAGGCCATTGAGAAATACTATGAGACTCTGGCTTATCCTGTCACATTGCATAATATAGATTCTCCCATCTCCAGTACGGCCTACTTATATCTTAAGGACAATCGAAAAACCTACAAAGTATATCTTTCTGATATTAGTCTCATTGAAAGTAAAGGGGAATATGTTCAGGTTCGGTCCGGGAAAAAGGTGGTGATGACCAGAAGCAGCCTGACAGCCATCGAACAGCTCCTTCCAAATGACCAGTTTATCAGGACTCATAACTCATTTATCGTCTCCATCGATCACATTAGTGCATTCACAGCCTCCACAATTGAAGTCGGCGAGACAGAAATACCCATAAGCAGAAAGTACAAGAATATGGTTATGAAATCTTTAATGGATGCAAAATAATAAACACTGACATCACATGAAGCACAAAAAACTGTTCTGGATCTTTGCAATCTTGCAATATACACTACTGGGAACCATCCTGTTCCTGATATTCCACTCCCTCAGTGAAATACATGGGGAAAGGATTATTGGTCTTGACACGCAGCTATTTTTATGTATAGCTTTCCCGCTATTCTCTTTGCTGGTGAAATATATTTCTTTAACGAAAACCTAGCCCACAGACAATCAGATTGAAGCTTCGTTTAGTGCTTCCAGCCAGGTCTTTGCCATCAACTGGGCACCGGCCATGGAAGGATGTACTCCATCGGCAGCCCAATAGGTGGGTTCCGCCAGTTCAATAGCACTGTCAAATGCTTCCTGGAAGGGCACCCAGATGGCACCAAATTCGTCCGAGATCTTTTTTGCACTGGCCTGGTAAGCACTGAATGGCTCCACCCATGTTTCATCCACTGCGCTGGTACCGGTGAGGATAAAGGGCTGACAGATCATCAGCTTAAGATCTGGAAGGGCCTCCATAGTACGGGAAAGCAGTTTCCGTAAATCATTTTCATAGATCGCCGGGGTACCATCATACTCTCCGTTCCGGAAATGCCAGTAATCATTTACACCAATCAGGATGCTTAGCACATCCGGTTTTAGATCAAGACAATCCTTTTCCCAGCGATCGGCCAGCTGATATACCTTATTTCCACTGATCCCCCGGTTATAAATGGTCAAATCCTTTTCCGGCATTTCCTCCAGCAACCAGGAGCCTATATAATTCGCATACCCCATCCCAAATGACCAGGCGTTATTGGGAAGTTCCTGTCGTTTGTTCCTTCCGGCATCGGTAATGGAGTCTCCCTGAAAGAGTATCACATCGCCCTCTGCAAAAAAGTCATGAATTTTAGCTGTTTCTGATACAGTAGAACATGATTGGGCAAGCAGAGGTAAGCCTGCCACAGCAGCAGCACCCATACCGGCACTTTTAAAGAAGTTTCTTCTGGAAAAATTATTTTGATCTTTCATATTTTAACTATTTCAAAAATTTCGGAAGGAAAGGTAGTAAAAATCCATATTGCAGATTTCTTACGAAACCCGTAGTTTTAAGTAAAATTAGATTCCTATGAAAAAACGCAAATTGGGAAACAGTGGACCTGAAGTCTCAGAGATTGGTTTCGGAGCCTGGGCCATTGGTGGCAGCTGGGGTAAGCAATCGGAAGAAGATTCGCAGCTGGGTTTGGAAACCGCACTGGACAGAGGTGTAAATTTTATCGATACCGCCGCAGGCTATGGCAACGGAAAGTCGGAAAAAATTATCGGAGAGTTCCTGAAGTCCAGGTCCGAAAGGGTATATGTATGTACCAAAACACCTCCAGCACCCGGTAAATGGCCCCCTTCGCCCTATTGCAAGATCGAAGAGAGGTATTCTGAAAAATATTTGCGTGAAAATGTGGAGGAGCGTTTGAGCAACCTGCAGGTGGACAGCCTGGATGTACTCTTGCTTCACACATGGACCAGGGCATGGAACGATAAGCCTGTGGCCCTAAAGACCCTGCAGAAGATGAAATCAGAGGGCCTGATTAAGCAAGTCGGAATCTCAACCCCGGAGCATGATCAGAACTGCGTTGTCCAGTTGATGCGCGACGGAATGGTAGATGTTTTACAGGTTATTTATAACATCTTTGAGCAGGAACCGGTGGCACAACTCTTTCCGGTAGCTCAGGAGACCGGGACAGGTATTATTGTCAGGGTAGCATTCGATGAAGGGGTGCTAACCGGCAAATATACGGGCAAGGAAACTTTTGGAACAGATGACTTCAGAAGTAACTACTTTGCAGGCGATCGACTAGAGAGGGGAGTAAGACGTACCGAGGCAATTAAAAAGAAATTTAAGGAGAGTGGCTACACCATGCCTGAGTTGGCACTAAAATTTGCCCTGTCCCATGAAGCAGTATCCACGGTAATACCCGGGATACGGAACCAGTCACAGGCCATCATGAACACTTCTGTTTCCGGCCTCCCTGAACTTTCAGACGATATATTGATCCGGCTACGTGAACACACCTGGAACCGTGGGTTCTGGTATGGTGGCAAATAAGCTGGCGCTTAATATACGGGCAATACTTTCATTTGATTTTGGATTACCTCTAACGGGGTGATGGGATCACCCTTATAGAGCAGCTTGCTACTACCGATAAAAACAGGATCACTCTGCTGGCGTGAAGGATTCTGCAACCACTCCAGAAAACGGCTGGCATCATGGCGATCCCTGAATTGAAGCAGGTACTCCTTTTCCTGCGTTTTCCGGTATTTTAATGCATCCTTCCCGCCCTGTTCTGTTCCAATACAGTAGAGCCGGGGTAGATAATCCTTTTTCGGGAAAAGTGGTATTCTCCTGCTAATACTGCCCTGGTAGTACTCCACTTTATCGTCCCATTCGGCAAAGGTATTCCATCCAGATGCCACATGTCGATAGATATAGTTGAGGCTAAGGTCCGCGTAAAGGGTATCGGGTGCTTCACTCATGGCAGGGACCTCTACATCCACCAGATTCAGAGAAGATAACTCCATGCTTCCATCTTCAACAGTCGTAAAAACCGGGACCATCACAATTTCTGGAAACCCATCAAAAAGCAGAGAAACATCTGCTGTAATATTGCCAGTAAGGTCAACCTCCCTGGTTCCCTCCTCCTCAATCACTACCCGGTAATCACTGATACTTCCGTTCAGCTTCAGGTAACGCTTACTGACCACCTGCTTTTCGCTTCGAGCCAGAGCAGCCTCCGATCCCAGGTCGACACCGCCAGGGCTCCCATCCACCGATAGATCAAGGTTTCGCGAGAAACTCACATCGGCAATATCAATATCGCCGTACTCTGTTATGTACCGGTTCCATTCATGGAAGCGACGGTTGTAACTCTCAGGAATAATGAGGCTTAATTTGAGATATTCAATCCGGTCGGCCGGAGAAAACCGTCCACCTGCATCATTCAACAGGGAGTAGTCCCGGTTCTTACTGATGGTAAAAATCATCCTTAGATCCTTACGTGTCAGGTCCTGCGAAGGAGTTTCGCCTGTCCCGAAACTGCCGGCCATGGCACTCATAAATTGTTCATTATCAGGGTAGCGTTCATCCAGGATTTGTACCAGGCGGGTTTGGGCATTGGCGCTGAGCGTCCATAGATTCTTCTCCCTGACCGCCACTGGTTCATCGGAGATTCTTGCATTAAACAGCTCCACATCAACCAGGCTGTTGTCCTCCCCCTTATACTCAACCGATTTAAAGCGTTTCACTGATGTACATGCTGTAATCGTCAACAGCAACAGAAGCCCTGCAATAAGGAAGCTAAACTTTCTCATACTGATATGTTTTTGGTTTCCGGGAAAATTAATCCCTGAATACCATGGCTATAAACGGGTCGTCAGGATGCTCGATACAGATGATTTCCACCTCCTTTACAAACTCCTTTGGATCACATTCAAGATGCGGGGTACAGTCGAACGACATTCCATCCTCATACAAATCCTCCTCGTTTCGATCGACGCACCGGGGAGCACCCAGATTACGTACAATCAGATAATACATAGACTACAATTTAGTATGTAATTTGCTCAATCACAAATCTTTGTTCATAAAATCCGGGGTTCACACCACTCCAATATGCTTGCAAAAACCTCTTCCCGGTTTAACTCATTGAAACTTTCATGGAAGTTTTCGGGGTAAAATAGCTCTGTAAGCAGACCTTCATCAATCTTCGACAGAAGCTCCCTCGTCACTCCTGAATTGATCAATTTATCATTACCGGATATAATGGCAAGCAAGGGGTATTTCCATTCTGCAATATGTCCAGGCACCCAATCCTGGGCCTGTAAAAACTCAGCACCCATACGGGCCGACATTTTTGTAGCCTGGATCCCGTCTCTTTCATCCTCCCGCATACGTTTATATTCAGCTTCATCACGGGTCACATGCAGCCTGAGATCCTCTATAGGCACATCCTTTTTTGGAGCAATTTTGGATAAAATCCTCGCCATTGCTATCAGAAATTTTGAGGTCTTGACACTGTTCTCGTAACCTGGCGCGGAAAGAATAAATCCCTTAACCAAGGGATCCTCCTGAAATACCCTGATCCCAAAGTGGGTAAGGATCAATCCACCCATGGAATGGCCCATAAAAAATATGGGGACTCCTGGATAGTGCTCTTTTACCCAGTTAAGCATCAGTTTAAGATCGTCCAGAAAAACATCGAAACGCGGAACATGTACCAGGCGTTTCATGTCGTGACCGTGCTGATCATGCGCCACAAGTGCAAAGCCATGCTTCTTCATATAGCATCCCGGATTCATATAGTTCCCCCCGTGATCCATCAATCCATGCAAGGTCAAAAAGATGGCTTTGGGATCTTTATGCTCCCAGATATGAATATCCCTATTAATGCCATCACTGCAGGTCAGTTTCTCAATGCGGTCTTCTGAAAATCTCATTTATGTTTTTTTAAAAATTATTTCCCCTTTCATATAAGTAACGGCGTGCCCCGATATCTCCACCCGCTCACCCTTATCCTCACAAATCAGTTCTCCCCCCCTGGAGGATAGCTGCCTGGCTGTAAGGCGCTTCTTTCCAAGGACTTTCGCCCAGTAGGGAGTCAGTGAAGTATGAGCCGAACCGGTTACAGGATCCTCATTAATCCCTGCTTGCGGAGCAAAAAAACGGGATACAAAATCCACATCGTTACCTGGAGCTGTAACAATAACACCTCTTCCCCCTACCTGAGACAGTAATCCAAAATCTGGTTCCATGGTCTCAATCTCAGATTCGCTGGCAAAAACAAACAAGAAATCAGTTTTTCCCCTGAATGCTTTTAAGGGAGGCGTCAGCAGGGCAGTAACAATAAGTTCAGGAACCACCATCTCCTCCATTCTGTCGGCCGGGAAATCGAGTGTGAGCAAATCCCCGTCTCGTTTCACGGTCAGTCTCCCGCTGTGGATTGAATCGAAACAGATATGGTCACCTGGATGATCCAGGTAGGTAAAAAGCACATGTGCGGTGGCCAGGGTAGCATGTCCGCATAACTCCACCTCTATCTCGGGTGTAAACCACCTGATCTCAAAACAATCCTCAGCCGGGACCGCAAATGCAGTTTCAGAAAGATTGTTTTCATTAGCAATTTGCTGCATCAAAGCATCCGCAGGCCATTGATCCAGGATGCAAACAGCAGCCGGATTACCTTTAAATACTTCGCGGGAAAATGCATCTACCTGGTAAATTGTCCTTTTCATCATATTCAGTTATTTGCCCTGATAAATATAGTGACCAATGATCCTATAATCAAACAAACAGTCCTCAAGTACCTGTCCCATTCCTATGTTATGCACCACCATGGGACGCAAACCGTCGGGCGATCTTTGGTCAACCAGAATCCCAATATGGGTAATTGCTCCACCCAGGTTCCAGCAAACAATATCACCTGCCAGATAGTCTGTTGCATTATTTGTCATGGGCATTTCCCTGCCGTGCCTCTCAAAATACTTCATCAGGTTGGGTACCCTGCGATGGTCAATATTGGCATCGGGTCTGGTCAATTCCCAGATATCAGGATAGAGCCCGAAGTGGGCCAGCATATCCTCATGCACCTCTTTCTGCAAGTCGATGTCCAGATATCTGTAAGCCCGGATTATCACATCAGAACAGACCCCCCGGCCGGCCGGCACATCCCCCTTAGGATAATCGATGGCATAGTAAGCCGGATCGTAGACCACCTCCTGTTCAGTGAGCAATAGAGCTGCAGCGGCAAGCTCCTTCGCGAATAATTCCTCTTTGGACTGCCCAAAAACATTAAGGGACAGAAGCAAAAGAGCTGATATGTTTACTAGCCTTTTCAATTGCTTTCCAAGTTCTCAAATTAATTGAACTAGTCTTACTCTTAGAGAATCAAAAATCCGGCCAAAGGCATATCAACATCCTTCCCGGTAACGGCTCTCCCGTACATTGATGTTCAGGAGCTGGGTATTTTGTGGCTTTCCCCCGAAGAATCCGCTTCTGCGCAGAATATAATCCAGCTGATCACTGTTACGAATACTAAAGCTCATAAAATCGGGGAACAAAACCAGGGAATACCATGCTTCCATACCACCCTTCAAGAGATATACCCTGCCGGGTAGTTCTCTTGCCAGATCATAGAGGTCCGGGTCATTCGGGTCCCCATAAAGAACGGCTATTCCGGACCAGGAAGCAGCTTTGGATTCCATGCCGGCCTCATAGGGCAGTGCCTGTGGAATATGGTATTCTTCATAGGCTTTCCACTTCCTGGTATCAAATAGGACTATGCTCTGATCCTTGCTGTAAATCAGGTTGGCCAGGTGGCTTGCTGAGATGAAGCTGATCTTCTTACCATCGATTCGCTCCTTTTGAAATTTCCAGTCGGGATAGAGATTGTTATTCTCCGAATGCTTGGTAAAAGCCGCCGTCATTCCGGCAAGCAGGGCCAATATGGCAAGGAGGTGGTTTGTTTTCATGATTAATGCTTCAAAGCTTTATTACTGAATCGTTCCTCCACCCTTCCTGCAATCCAGAATGCAACAAGAGCAATAGCGGCAATAAGGAAGGTAAGCACACCGTATTCCATGTGAAAGAGTTCATAGAGCGAAATATCGCCAATGGAAGAATAGGAAATAGCCCCTTTTAACTTAGGTTCCATCTCTGCATACAGAAATAATCCTGTAAACATCCCTGCAAATACCGCAAGCCCATCCAATTTTCCTGTAAAAACGGCCACACAGGAGGTACCCGGACAAAGACCCGACAGCACAAAGCCAAATCCGAAGATTAAACCACCAATAATCTGTGGCCAGATAAAGGTAGCGTTGATATAGATTTGGGTAATGTCCAGAACCCCGAAGTATGAGAGCCAGTAGATGCCCAGCATGGCTGTAACAATGGCCGAAAAGAGCACCTTGAACATCGCCATATCGGTGAAGTAAAATTGTTGTACCAGCTTTCGCGCATTCCCGAAACCGGCTTTCTCCAGAAACATCCCGAAGGCAATCCCTGTCAACAGGGCAAAGAGCAGAAGGAGTGTTTCCGAAAGCTCATAATTAAATTGAAAGGGAGCCATTAGTTCCATGCTTTTTTCATTATCCAGGCAACTGAGTAGCCACCAATAAAAACCGAAATCATAAATAGCCAGGCACCCGGACTCAAAACAGAGCCACCGCTAAGGGCAAGCCCGCTTGTGCACCCACTGGTAAACTTGGTTGCAAATGCCATAAGCAGTCCACCCGAAAATGCAAAGATGAGCCTGCTTACATTGGAGATTCCGGGCCCTTTAATCACTTCAAACCTGAAGCGCCCGGATATGATACCAGAAAGGAGTCCGCCGATACAAACACCGGCTATCTCAATGACCACCCAATCCTTCAGGGGATGTTCCACGCCGGAGAGATAAGCTGAATAAGTTCCTTTAGACAAGGCATAGTCAGGAGCGATTGCATGCACCAGGGAAGCAATGATCCCATTGAAAGCCCCCACAGCACCCAGTCCCCGTCCGGTTACCAAAAAAGAGAGGATGATCAGAAGCCCGATACCAACTCCCACTACATATGGATTCCAATAGGGGAAGGTTTTTCTTTTATTCATAGGTCGTATATTATTCGTTTTTATCCGGAAGAGTTACGGGCCCGGTTAAGGGCTTATCCAGTTCATTCCACTCTTCGTACGATCCATCGTAAAGCAAGGCCTGATAGCCAAGATGTAAGGCTGCCAAATAACTAACAGAAGCCCGGATACCCGATCCACAATATACCACAGTCACCTTATCCGGCTCCATTCCTGTATTCCGATATAGCTCCTTCAGCTCTGCGTCAGACTTGAACAGATAGGACCTGTTGTCCGAAAGAAGGTCCTGGTAGGGAAGGAAATAGGCCCCTTCAATATGGCCCCCATCTGAATAATACTCTTCGGTTTCCGGGGTACCGTAATACTCTTCGTCCGATCTGGTATCAATAACCACAAAATCAGGATCCCAACGCAGCCGGTCAAGTTCGGCGGCTGTAATAACAACTACTTTTGAATCCGATACATCCAGGTTGCCGAAGGAAATATCAGGAGAGACATCGGTACTCTCACGCTCCTCCTCCTGCCAGGCAGGCAATCCTCCGTTCAATAAAAATGTTCGCTCTCCAAGCCCGATGTGATCTAGAGCCACATATACCCTGGCCGTACGTGAGAGGAGTCTGGAATTTTCATAGTACAGAACAATCTTTGAATCATTATTGACACCCACACTCCTTAATAATTCCACAATGCTATCGGCAGTTGGCATTTCGTTGCGAAGAGAGTTTGAGAAAACAGTAAAATTTGCCGGAATGATAAGCCTGGCTCCTGGAATATGGAGCGAATCAAAGAGTTCATCTGATCCTGAGTGAAGAATCACCACATTTGGGTCATTCAAATGATCCTGAAGCCACCCGGTGGATACCAGAACACCTGGTTTTCCGGACTCATTCTCCCCTGAACAATCTGTGAGTATGAAGGCAAGCAGAAAGGCTGCCGGCATAAAGAGGCATTTCCATAAATAGTACATCAGGCTGGATTTAGCTACTAAAATATGAAATTATTACAAAATTGCTCGGGTCTGTCTAATGCTCGATCCACTGCATGGCAGCTTCAAAAGTAGAAAAGGGCTTGATTTGCAGGGCTTTTACTTTCTGACCCATAATAATGGTGTTGG
>JAUVIT010000169.1 GCA_030592605.1 Bacteroidota bacterium | reverse complement strand
GTTCCGGTGATGCCTACCATTTCTTCCTGGAACTGGGGCCTGTTAAAAATGCCAATGAGATCTACCTGCATGGAAGCATCGATTTCTGGAACCAGTTCGCCGAACATCCAGATTATGATGAGTTCTGGCAGTCCAGAAGCACCTTACCACATCTTAAGGAAATCTCTCCAGCAGTTCTTACTGTGGGCGGATGGTACGACGGAGAAGATCTCTCCGGGGCCCTGCACACATACCTTACCATTGAGAAGAATAATCCTGATGCCACCAACACTTTGGTGATGGGTCCATGGACCCATGGAGGTTGGAGTTACCCCGATTACAACAATCCCAGCAGGAGTCCATTCCGGGAAGCAGACAAATATTTTTTCCAGCACGAAATTGAGTACCCCTTTTTCTCTTACTATCTGAAAGGAGAAGGCGAACTGGACCTCCCGGAGGCATGGATCTTTGAAACCGGCAGTGACCAATGGAGAAGTTACAATACCTGGCCTCCCGAAAATTTACAGGAGAAGCCGCTTTGGCTGAGTGAGGATGGCACACTCTCCTGGAGTGCTCCTGCACAAGAGTCGCAGGCATTTGATGAGTATAGCAGTGATCCGGCTAAACCTGTGCCCTATACTGCCCCATTCCTTAGTGCACGATCATTCTACAATGGTCAATACCTGTCGGAAGACCAGCGCTTTGCTGCTACCCGTCCCGATGTACTGGTTTATAAAGGGGAAGAGCTTGAGGAAGAGATAAGCCTGGCTGGCCCCATTGAGGTGGAGCTCTTTGTCTCCACCACAGGCACAGACGCAGACTGGGTGGTCAAATTGATTGATGTATTTCCTGATACAGAAGGCCAGCATGGACTAAATCAGCGCGAAATCGAGGTCGGAGCTTACCAGATGCTTATTCGGGGTGATATCTTCCGGGGAAAGTACCGAAATAGCTTCGAACATCCGGAATCCTTTAAGCCGGGAGAAGTTACCCGGGTTGCGTTCACCCTGCCCGATGTAAATCATACCTTTGCAGAGGGACACAGGATAATGATCCAGATTCAGAGCAGTTGGTTTCCACTATTTGACCGTAATCCTCAAACCTTTACCAATATCTATGAATGTGACGAAGAGGCTTTTCAAAAGGCAATCCACAGAATCTACCGATCATCAGAATACCCTACAAATCTGAAATTACCAGTTATCTACAGGTAGGGGAAGCAGGCTAAGTTGCTGGAAATCAAAGGGGGTCCTTTGTAGGACCCCCAGGTAAATAAAGATTTTAAGCGCAAATCTTAAATAATCATTTACCAGCATAATATTACGATACTTTTTTTAATAGCTTGCAATTTTTCGCAGTTTATCGCAATATTTTTCACATTCATCTACATTTTTCGCCGATTCGTCACTGAAGACAAAGTGCCTGCATTCCTTTATTTATGTGAAATCCAGCTAAATCCAGCTAAATACAAGCATTTTGCTTATTTCGTGGAGCAAAAATCTGAGTTCATCAAAAGAATGATAACAATGGCTGTATATGTTTGCCTATAATAGACTACCACTTTAACTTTATTAATGACTGAAAAACAATTTACTAGCGGACCGGCATTGTCAATATCTTACTTTATAGTGATGAAATTTGGCTTTACGTCTATGTTGTTGGTAATCAGTTTGTCGTTTATAGCTACTCTAAACGCCCAAACTGTAGTGGGAGAAGATACCCTTAAAATCACCCCTAAGCAGCAGATTGAAATGACCACAGACCCCCTGGATCTGGAGATTGGCGAGATGATTTTCGATGAAACCGTCACCAAGGTTGGCAGGGATTTTTATGATGAATTTTTCACTAAATGGAACAACCCAACTCAGATTAAAGATTTCTCTATCTCTATTAAAGAGAGGCCCATGCCTGGCATTGGAACACAGATAAGGGTTTTCATTGATGAGCATCAAATCCTTTCCCAGTTTATCAGACCTAATCAGGAGATGATTGAGATGCTGGCAGAATATAGTGTGGGATTGGCAACTCAGTATTTAGTGAATTACCAGGAGATACAGGCTCAGCTTCAAAGTGAGGATCAGTCTGGCACTGGAATATATTGACGGATCTCAGATTCGTTATTGAAGTATTGTAAGCGCAAAAATTAAATAGTCACAAGCATGAAGAAGCTTTTGATCGTTGTCACATTAGCACTGGCATTTTTCCAGGTCACCACCCGGGCACAGGACTTTGTCTATAAGCCTATCAATCCTGCTTTTGGTGGAAATCCATATAACTACGGCTGGCTACTCAGTCAGGCTGAAGCCCAAAATACCTTCGAAGAACCCGAAGAGGTGGAAGATGAGGACCCACTTTCCAGCTTTCAGGAGGACCTGAATAACCAGATACTTAACGAAATTACCAGGCAATTGTACCAGGATCAATTTGGGGAGCAGGGGCTTACAGAGGGATTTTACCAGTTTGGCTCCTACGAAATTGACGTCTCTCCTATTTCTGAGGGAATGCAAATCCGGATTATTGATATATATACAGGAAGTGAAACCACTGTAATTGTACCCTACTATTAGATATGAGAAGACCAGTTTTAAATATCATTATTCTAATCATCCTCTCAATGCAATTTGCATGTGCGCCCATGATGAAGCAGCCTATGCAAACCTCTGAGGCCCGGCTTGGTGCAAATTCAAACGTATATGAAGATATGCAAAAGCTTCCTGAGCCCAAGGAGCCGGTGGTGGTTGCTGTCTATAAATTCCGTGACCAGACCGGACAATACAAACCCTCAGATATAGGTGCTAATTGGTCCACTGCTGTGACACAGGGAGCAACTTCCATACTGATCAATTCACTAGAGGAATCGGGTTGGTTTGTACCCATTGAACGGGAAGGACTTGCCAACCTGCTCAATGAAAGAAAAATTATCCGTTCCAGCAGAGCCAACTACAACTCGCAGGATCCCGGCCAGGCTCAGGACCAGCTCCTTACTCCTTTGCTATTTGCCGGTGTGATTCTTGAAGGGGGGATTATCTCTTATGAGAGTAATGTCATAACAGGCGGAGCAGGTTTACGCTATTTCGGCGCTGGAGCAAGTGGTGAATATAGAGAGGACCGTGTATCCATCTACCTGCGCGCCATCTCCACTTCCAATGGACGCATTTTAAAAACCGTTCATACCAGCAAGACCATTCTCTCACAGAAAATGGATGCTGGAATATTCCGCTATGTTTCACTTAAACGACTTCTTGAGGCTGAAGTGGGTTTTACTTTTAATGAGCCTTCTGGAATTGCTGTACAGGAAGCCATTGATAAGGCAGTACATGCAATGGTTATTGAAGGACTGCTGGCTGACCTTTGGGAGGTAAAAGACACAGAAGATCTGAGTACTGTGGCCATACAGAATTATCTTGAAGAGAAAGCGGAAAATGAGAAAACAGACTACCTCGGATTTCAATCGCTCCCCTTTCGTTCCGGGTTTAAATTGGGTTTTTCTGGAGGTACTATGATGTTCGATGGAGACTACCCCAATGGTACCCTGGGTCCTTTAGGAGAACTCAGTGTAGGTTTCTTCCAGAATTCCAGCTTATCCTTCGATCTGGGTATTGGCGCAGGAGAACTTGCTGCCCAAAACGCTTTCAGCACGATTGTGCAATATACAAGGCTGAATGCCATGTACAGAGTGCTTAACTTTTATAGAACTACTCGCTATTTTCAGGCAGGTGGAGGTTACCTTCTGAATCTGGGAGAAGATCCTTTCGGAGAAGGGATTGAAACAACTTTTGAGAACAGTGGATTTATCAATGGCGCCATTGGTTTTGAATTTATGGCTGGTCAGAAAACGGGAATTGATTTTAATGCAGGGTACTACTGGCTATTTAATGATGGTATTGACCAGGTGAATCAGGGACAGTACAATGACTATTACTGGACCCTGAAACTGGGCGTCAACTTTTATCTTGGAAAATAATTTAATGCGCAAATGTTAAATAATCATTTACTAATCAAAAATTGGAAATTATGAAAAAGACAATTCTTCTATTGGCTTTAGTTCTTCCTGTTTGCTCACTGGTGGCACAGCCGCCGGTATCAAGCCTTCCCATCGATGGCTTGAACGAATCTTTAGTTCTTCAGGGAGGTAATGGGAATGATGCTACCGTTTCACAAACGGGAATTGACAACTACTCTTTTATTTTAGCAGCAAATGGTGGAAACATCGATGTTGTAAGTCAGACCGGTGCTACCAATTACTCTTTCATGATGCAAAACAAGGGTAATGGAGCAACTGTAATCCAGAAAAGTAGTAAGTACAAGTATGGAAATGTAAACCTTTCATGGATTGAGCAGTCGGGTAAGAACAATGGTGCTTTTGTGGTTCAGGATCACAATGGTGTACACCCACCTCCTTTAACCCAGGTGGCCCTTGAAGCTTATATTGACCAATCGGGTAACGGTAATGAAGCAACCCAGCTGCAAGGACCAGATCCAGATGATGAGCTGGGCGGACTCTGGGCTAAAATCGATCAGAGTGGAAACAACAATACAGGTTTCCAGCAGCAGCAGAAGCATGACAACGAGGCCTTGATTATTCAGACCGGTAATGGAAACGGTGCTGTACAAGTACAGGATGTGAAGGTCAGTAGTGGAGCAAGTTACAACGATGCTTTTATCTGGCAAGATGGAAATAACAACTTGAGCGCAACCCAGATACAGAATGGAGAGGAGAACAAAGCCGCAGCTATTGTTCTTGGTAATGGTAACAGCTCCACTCAGATCCAGGGCACCCTGGATGGTTCTTCTGTATCAGATTACGGAGTGGCTCTGGTTGTTCAGACAGGCCATAACAATGATGCTGTTCAGGTTCAGGAAGGAACATGGAATATTGCTGGCAATCTCCAGTCCGGAAATGGCAATACTGCCTATCAAGATCAGAAAGGTGTATTTAACCTGGCTGGCATCGTTCAGGATGGCAACAACGGATCTGCAGTCCAGGTTCAATCAAATGAAGGATCAGTGGGCCATCCACCTAACGTTGGTGTTATCTTCCAGACTGGTGGGGGTGGCAATGATGCCACACAAGTTCAATCAGTTGTTGGTGACGGATCCGTATTTCCCAACCTTGCAGGCGTAATGCAGGATGGAAACAACAATTTTTCGTACCAGCAACAGACTGGAGGCTTTAACGTTAGTGGAGTAATGCAGGGCGGAAACAACAATAGTTCGGTTGTTGTACAGAGTTCTGAGTTCCCATAACCCTAGTAAAGTAG
>JAUVIT010000288.1 GCA_030592605.1 Bacteroidota bacterium | reverse complement strand
TAAAGCCAGCATCAGGATCAGGAAACTTAATCCTCCCATGGGCGGACCTATCAAATCGGTGGGTATTAAGATGAGCCGGAAGAAAAAAGCCCGGTAGGAGAAGAACGCTATATAAAGCGTATTTTCCTTTTACTCAAACTTATAGGAGTAAGAGATAAACCGCGTATATGCTGCACCCAGTTTCTCATATACGGTGTTCGGGTACTCATACTCGTTAAGTGATAACTCATAGGTGTAATCGAAACCGCTCTCCTCTTCCAATCTGGTGAGCATGTTGCTAACATAAGATTCTCCTATAAAGTAATATTGTATGTCTGAGTAGGGATGTTTGCTCTGATCGTAGGTCATGGTACTGGAACTAGATTCACCACTCCTCGGATCCAGCTCGGTACTGGAAAGAAGGTTGTCCTTATTATCATAGGCATATGTAAGCTTCCTGATATACTCTTCTCTGTATCCACCATCGGAAATTTCATATTCCGACTCTTCGATAACATTCTCTCCTTCATAAATATATTCCACATACCCTGTATAAATCGAATCAAGTGGCTCCAGGAAAGTGTAATCAAGATTGCGCTTTACCAGATCAATCCGTTCCACGAGAAATCCGTCATATACAAACCATCTTTCTTCCTGCACCTTGGCATCCACCTTGAAAACTCGTATCACCTTGATCCGGTCCGATTCATCATACTCAAAATAGTGGGTCTGGTGATTACTCCAGGTGATATGATCAAGCCTTTCCGTTTCAGGGACATAATGAAAATCAGCTATGATCTTGGTAGTTTGCGAACCCTGTACCAGGGTGATGGACATGTTGACAGGCAGACAGATGGTCTCCTCTTCTTCCTGGACTGATTCACAGGCCATCGTGAACAGGAAGAGCGCAAAAACGGGCAATAAGATGTAATGTTTCATAGAGATCAGTTCAATCACTAAATTTTACGGATTGAACCGTCGGGAGTTCAAAATTTTACATGGATGGACCCTATCTGTTGACGAACTGAAGTGTTACCAGCACCGGAAGGTGATCGGAAAAGAAGGACCGGTCCCTCGAATCGGTGAGTCCACCATAGCGCAGGACCTTTACATCATCTGAAACAAATACATAGTCGATACGGTCCCTCGGCGGATCATCGTAGGTAAATCCATGGTAGGTAGCTACTGAGCTGTAGGGTACTTGTTCTGTTACCAGGAAAGCATCATGGAGCTTGCTCTGAATCAATGAAATGGGCTCCGAACCGGGCGCCAGGTTAAAATCGCCACAAAGGACAAGGGCTTCGTTTCCTCCCGCTATTTCACTTATTTTGTCCAGGATCAGCTGTGCCGATTCCCTGCGGGCCTCTTCTCCCCTGTGATCAAAATGTGTGTTAAAAACATGAAGGATCTCTCCTGTTTCCAAATCCTCCAACTCTACCCAGCTACAGACTCTGCGACAGGCTGCATCCCATCCAAAACTGCACGCTTCCGGAGTATCTGAGAGCCAGAAAGTACCGCCGTCCAGCTTTTTAAACCGCTTATGATTATAGAACACTGCCGAAAACTCTCCTAAGCGTTTTCCATCATCCCTGCCAACACCCTCATATGTAAAATCGGGAAAGGCTGCCTGCAGGTCATCCATCTGTTCGGGCAAGGCTTCCTGCACACAGAAGATGTCGGCCCTGTGGAACCTGAATAGCGCTGCCACATCATCTTTCCGGTAGGGCCAGGCATGCTCTCCATCGCTGCTTGTATTCATCCGGATATTATAGGTAATCAACTCAACCGGCTCCTGAGCCACCGCGCCCAGCACCCACATCCAAACCAAAACTGTAAGTATTGTTCTCATCATAATTTCATTTTAAGTATTTACTCAGGAACTATATAGGTATATCCAGCCAGAAATACTGACCCAGCCCAACACCAAATATCATGATTCCAAAAATCCCATGCAGCACCGAGGTAAACAAAACGCTCCTGGTTTGCTGGTAAACCCGAGCAAAATAGAGTCCCCCGATAAAGGTAAGAATCATGGAGACCGGATCGTAATAGACAATGTGCATAAATGAAAATGTAAGCGCACTGGCCAAAACAAATTGCCACCCCTTCGGCAGGATTATCGAATAACGTCTGCTGAGGAAGGTCCTGTAGATAATCTCCTGCCCAAAGGCTGAAAATACAGGATAGAAAAGGCAGAGAGCCAGGTAGAGCCAGATATTGGCCCGGGGCAGGTTAAATAAATTCTCCCGGTCGAAAAAATAGACGTATCCCAGCATCAGCAGGGCTGCAAGCAATATGATAATTGAATTTCCAAACAGAATTCTGCGGGAAACCTGCCATCGGATCAATTCTCTCCACTCGAAATCGGAGCTACGCCTCAACAGAAAAAAAATTAAAACAAGTACTGGCAGGATGATGATGATGGGGTGGATAAAATCCTGGTCCAGATAGATCCATGTGGGAATCCCGAAAAAGAGAAGTACAAACTCAATTACCAGGTATATTCGACCTTTCAATGCCCGGCTCACCTTTTAGGTTTTTTGATTCTTAAGTTTCTTTTCTATCTCTCTGGCAGAAGGCGTAATGGCCAGTCCGCCCAGCGCAGTACAGCGCAGTTCGCGGGGAAGACTTTTTCCCACCCGGTCCATGGTTTCAATGACTTCATCCAGTGGAATAAGATGATCGTAGCCGGCAAGAGCCATGTTTGCACAGGCCAGGGCATTTAGAGCCGAAGAGATATTCTTCCCCAGGCATGGTGCTTCCACACGGGCAGCGATAGGATCGCATATCATCCCCAGTGAATTCTGAAGGGCCAGGGAACTTGCTGCCATGCATTGTTCCACACTCCCCCCAAGCATCCATGCGATGGCAGCAGCAGCCATGCCAGCACCAGATCCACACTCGGCCTGACATCCACCAATCTCAGCCGAAAAGGTAGAGGATGTAGCAATAAAAAGTCCTGTTAAACTACCTGCCAGTAAGGCCCTTACCACCTTCTCTTCGCCCAGTCCAAGGGAATCGGCCACACCAATAACAGCACCTGGAAATGTACCACACGATCCGGCAGTAGGAGCCGCCACAATGGCTGCCATGGAACTTTTTGCCTCCATGAGGGCAGAAACATAAAGGATGATATTATGTAGCATTTCACCACCAGCCAGGCCTCCTTCCTCCTGCTTCCTACGATAAGCAGCTGACTGTGCACCCAAAATCCGGTCTTTGAACTCTGTTCCCTTTAATCCGGTATCAATGGCCCTGCGCATCACACGGTAGAGTTCCCTCATCTTATTAAACACTTCCTCTTCTGTAGCTTCACCCCTCATGGATTCATAGTCTGCAGCCAGCTCCCAGGCCGACAGGTTCTGATCACTGTTGTATTGTATCATCTCCTGGCACGAGCGGAAAGGGACCTCAACAGGATCCTTGGAGCTGGTTGGCAAGATAGGCTTGATCACATGTAAGATTGCTCCTTCGGGAGGTGAACCCTCCAAAAAGAGTTCGCCTGTTTCAGAAAACCACAACTCCTCCTGCCTGTCCCCCTTTATGGAGACAGCTACATTGTTGATCCTTACGATCTCCATCATTCCTCCACCGGTCGAAATTGCTGCCACCTCCATCTTCAGCTCCCCCCTCTGCAAGTGAACCAGGTAGAAATTGGGTAAATCATAAGC
>JAUVIT010000272.1 GCA_030592605.1 Bacteroidota bacterium | reverse complement strand
TTTTAAGTCATTTTTGGAAGGGGTAAAAGTAAGAATTATTTGTTTAGGGGGAAATCCATAAAGCAATGTCTACTTCCCCATAAGGTCCAAGATGACCTTATCAAGCTGATCAGCAGTAAAGGGTTTGGGCAGGTAGTCGTCGTAGCCCTCCCCCAGGAATCGGTCCCTGTCACCGGTAAGAGCATGGGCCGACTGTGCAACCACTTTGATTTCCGGATGCCTTTCCCGGATAATTCTTAAAGTATCGGTCCCGCTCATCACAGGCATCTGGATGTCCATCAAGATCAGGTCGGGCAGAGGATACTGTTCCAGGATCCGCAGGGCTTCATAACCAGTGGCTGCAACATAAACACGATGTCCCCTCTGTGTAAGCATGGCCTGGTATAGCTCCAGGGTATCGGGTTCGTCGTCCACAGTAAGAATGGTTATCTGCCCTTCTGGAAGCTCACGTTCCTTCACCTTTTTCACCTCACTTTCAACCTTTCTGTCAGCATCTGACGATTTCAGGGGATGTTCCACCTGGAAGCAGGCACCATGTCCCGGCTCTGATTCCACCCATATGCTGCCACCCATCATATGAACAAGATTCTTACAGATGGCCAGTCCCAGACCGGTTCCACTAAACTTTCTGGTATTGGAGCTATCAACCTGTCTGAACTGATCGAAAATCAATTCAAAATGTTCTTCCGATATCCCGATCCCTGTATCTTTAACATAGAAACGAACCGACTGGTCCGATTCCCCATTTAAACATCCAATTTCAACCTTTCCCTTTTCGGTAAACTTGATGGCATTATTGATCAGGTTCTTTATGACCTGGGCAATACGGATTACATCTGTCTCAAGCTCACAATCCTCCTGTTCAATGGCAACAACAATTTCAATTTTATCTTTCTTCAGACGTGCTACTTCATCGTGTGCATACTGCTCCATATCCTTAATCAGCTCCGAAATCCTGATCCTGCCATAAATGATGGAAAGCTGATCGCTTTCAATTTTCGCCAGGTCTATGATATCGGAAATCAGGGTAAGCAGCAACTCCGAATTGGTGATGATACGGTGGACATACAGTTCCCGCAAGTGCTCCTCCAGGCCAGACTGATTCAGCAGGTTAGAAAATCCAATAATGGAGTTCATGGGGGTCCTGATCTCATGCGACATATTGGCCAGGAATGCCGATTTCAGTTTATCACTTTCTTCGGCCTTTTCTTTTGCCTGCTCCAGCTCCCTCATGGTCTGTTTCAGCCCGGTAACGTCACGAATAATGGTCAAAATCAGATCTTCCTCCCCCTCATCACCCGGAATAATTACATTTTTGGAGGACATATGGAGGTAATGTCCCTCTTTATGCTGTACACGGAAATCAACGGCCATCGCTCCTTCACTGTGAAGTATACCCTCCTTGATTCCTAACTGCTCCTTGTCCTCGGGGTGAACGATGTCCATCAAAGCAAGCGCTTCATATTCTTTCTTTGTATATCCAACAACTTCATACAAGGCCGAATTCATTAGAATAACCTTACGATCCTTTGTAAAGAGTCCAATAGAGTCATTGGCAGCCTCAACCACAGTTTGGTAGAGCCGTTCTGTTTCTCTCAGCGCTGCCTCAGACTTTCTCTCCGGGGTCTTGTCCTTTACGATGGCTATCATCAGGTTTTCACCGGTCAGAGTAAATGCGTGCAGAGTAAACTCCAGCCATAATGCTCTCCCATCGTCGGCCTTATAGCACTGTTCAACCCTTCCAGATCCCTTCTCAAAAACATCCCTCATCAAGGCACCATCCTTACCAATCACTTCATCCTGCAGGATATTGTCTGGCAATGGTTTCCCAAAAACTTCCGGACCCTTATTAAACAAATCCATGGCCGCCTTATTGGCATCCAGAACCATTCCGGCCCTGTCTTCAAGCAGTTCAATAACGATGATGGCTTCGTTTGTATTTCTCACTATGAACTCAAACTTCTCCTTCTCCTCAACCATGGTAAGAAGGCGTTTGAACTGACTGGAGATATCCATGGAGATGCCGCCGATTACTAAGGGTTTTCCGTCTTCATTTTTTTGTATGACGCTCCCCCTGTTATAGTACCACTGCCACTCTCCGTCGGCATTCTTAATTCTGTATTCAATTTCATAGAGATCATCTTCTCCGGAGTAAAGTTGATGCAACAGCACTCTGTTGCGTTCAGCATCATCGGGATGAACATTCTTGTAAATCTTGTCAGGGGAATACCCTTCCGGATTTGAGGCGAGTCTCAAAATTTCCACCATCCCTTCACTCATCCTGATTTTTTTGCTGAAAGCCTCCCAGTGCCACCAGTAGAGTCCAACACTGTCCGATGCTGCCTGAAACTGTTGTGAGGGGGAAAGCAGCTCTCCGGGTAGATATGAATGATCTTTTTCCATCTGCTAAAAAAACTGTGCATTTTAAAGATACACATTCTGGTCAAAAGATCAGGATTGAACCAGCTCACATTGAACTTTCTCTTCCATGAACTGTTTTTACACCCAAACAATCTCACCATGAGAAATGTGCTTGATTTTATCAAAGAGCTAACAGAAAATAATAATCGTGACTGGTTCAATGCCAATAAAAACCTTTACCAGGATTCGCTGGAAATTTTCCGGGGATTTGCCGGGGAAATGCTGGCAGGTATTTCAAGTTTTGATCCAAGCGTGGGCAACCTGGAGCCCAAGGATACCATCTTTCGAATCTACAATGATGTCCGCTTCTCAAAAGACAAAGACCCGTACAAGACACATTTTGGTTGCTGGATGGCAAAGGGGGGAAGAAAATCAACAGACGCTGGCTATTATTTTCATCTGGAGCCTGGAAAAAGCTTTATGGCTGCAGGGGTCTGGATGCCCCCAAAAGATCAGCTTAAGCTGATCAGACAGGAAATTCTTTATAATCCGGACTCCTTTCTGAAGCTAATCAACACCTCTGCCATGGATGAGAACTATGAAAGGGGAGGTAAAGAGGATATGCTAAAAAAAGGCCCTGTGGGATTCCCCAAAGATTTCTCTCATATGGAAGAGCTGAAATACAAGCACTACATCTGGTCCCGGTCCTACAGCGATTCAGCCATCCAGGCTGGTGGTTTTGTCGGCAGCGTAGTAGAAGATTACAAAGGCCTTTTTCCTGTGCTTACTTACCTGAATCATGCCATGTCATTTACAGGAAACCAGTAAGTGTGACTAATGTTACAGTGAGAGTGTAAGTTTTCTTCTACTTTTGCGACAGAAATAAACATAAAACATAATAAAATGACACTTGAACATTTAACAGACGAGACTTTTAAAGAGAAAGTATTCAATTACGAAGCCAGCAAAGAATGGAAATTTGAAGGAGAAATCCCTGCTATTATTGATTTCTACGCCGACTGGTGCGCACCATGTAAGACAATCGCACCCATCCTGGAAGAGCTGCAAGCTGAGTATGGTGAAAAGCTCAATATATATAAAGTGAATACCGAAGAGCAAAAAGAACTTGCAGGCGTATTCGGAATCCAGAGTATTCCTTCACTGCTTTTCATACCTAAAGAAGGTCAGCCACAAATGGCCATGGGAGCCCTGCCAAAAGAAACATTTAAGCAGGCCATCACAGAGGTATTGAGCGTATCCGAATAACATTGAACCATCCGGACGACCGGAAAACAACAAAGAGTTATGAAAAAGATAGCATTTAGCATTATAGCAGTAGCACTCCTTGCACTTTCCTGCACCAATGGCTCGGCCACTTCCCTGGAGAAGTCTGATCAGGATGTAAACGCCGCAACAATATCAGTTTCTGATAATACAGGAGATGATCAAGCAAAGGGATCCGGAAAACCGGTTTACCTGACCAAGCA
>JAUVIT010000133.1 GCA_030592605.1 Bacteroidota bacterium | reverse complement strand
CCAACGACTGGTGGAATCGCGCCCCCAATCCCATCCACGATGTGAAGGTGGAGCGCGATCAGGTGGTGGCCTTCGGGCTCTATACCGTTTCCAATGCTACGCTGAAGCTGAGTGCGCAGTTGTATCCCCTTTTTCCGGATGAAACGCGTACGGTAAGGCTGGAGACTCTGACGGACGGACAGTGGCAGGAGATCGCCACAGAAAAAGTGAATGACCTGGGCTGGTCAGCTCTTTTCAGAATCGAGAACTGGGATGCCACCCAGGATGTGGCGTACAGGCTCAGGCACGGAAAAGAAGCCATATATGAAGGCTTGATCCGAAAGGACCCGGCCGATGCGGATGAAATTGTGATGGTGGCATTCACAGGTAACAGCAACAGGGATCGAGGCAGCAGGGAAAATTACATCCGGAATGTCAATGCCCTGGATCCGGATATTCTGTTTTTTTCGGGCGACCAGTCATACGACCACAAAGAACATACTGCAGCGTGGTTGCTGTTTGGTTCCCAGTTCCGGGAAATATTCCGGACCAGGCCATGTATCTCGATTCCCGACGATCATGATGTGGGACAGGGCAATCTCTGGGGGGAAAACGGCAAGGTGTCCACGGCTCAGGGATGCGACGACGGCGGGTACAGGTACCATCCTGAATACATAAAGATGGTGGAGCGCTGCCAGACCGCCAACCTGCCCGATCCCTTCGATCCCACCCCCATCGGACAGGGGATCGGTGTCTATTATACCAGCCTGGTAGTGGGTGGAGTGGACTTTGCCATTATCGAGGACCGCAAATTCAAGTCGGGCCCCAACGGCAAAATCCCCCAACAGGGACCCCGGGCCGATCATATCACCAATCCGGATTACGACCCGGGTGCACTGGACCTGGAAGGTCTGGTTCTGCTGGGTGAGCGCCAGTTGAAGTTCCTGGATAAATGGGGAGCTCAGAGAGAAGGTGTGGAGATGAAAGCCGTATTATCGCAAACCGGTTTTGGCGGAACCGCACACCTGCACGGAAGTAAAGAGAACCGACTCTATGCAGATATGGATTCCAACGGATGGCCACAGACAGGGCGCAATAAAGCACTCAGGGCCATCAGGAGGGCCGGGGCAGTGCATATTGGAGGAGATCAGCATCTGACCACCCTGGTCCGGCATGGCATTGAAGAATTCAGGGACGGTCCCTGGACCTTCCTGGTTCCTTCAATTGTGAACTACTATAAAAGATGGTGGTGGCCCGGGGATGAGCAGCCAGGCATGAATCATGATCCGGATAATCCATTGCCAT
This sequence comes from Bacteroidota bacterium, assembly GCA_030592605.1. Taxonomy (GTDB): domain Bacteria; phylum Bacteroidota; class Bacteroidia; order Bacteroidales. The sequence continues at coordinate 4,735 of JAUVIT010000133.1, read as the reverse complement.
GGACGGGGGACTATTTCGATGGTTTCAACAACAGGATTACCATGGTGGCCTATGCAAATCCTGAAGGATCCATGGATGGTTCCGGTTTCGGACTGATCCGCTTCAATAAGCCTGCAAAAGAGGTCACCTTCGAGTGCTGGCCACGGAATGTCAATGTGATGGAAAAAGACGCAAAACAATACACCGGCTGGCCCCGCACCGTTCAGCTTGATCCCTTATAAGGCACCTTCAAGTTCAAAATCACTTGTTGGAATCAGCTTCTTTCAGCTTCTTCCAGACCTCTTCAATATCCAGGTCCATGACCCAGATATCTGCATTTTGCCCCCGGGTACTGTTGAAGGCTATCTTCTTTCCGTCCGGGGACCAGATGGGCCCCTCGTTATGAGCATCAGGTGTCACTGCAAATGGAAGAGAAGCTCCTCCCTGGGTGGGCATTATATATAGTCCCAGGTACCTGCCTTCCAAAGCTGCGTATACCAGCAGGGAACCATCTGGAGAAAGGGTCAGGTGACGATAGAAATTCTCATGATGCCCGGTGATCTGCCTATTCTCTTTTCCATCCAGAGAGATCTTCCAGATGGTCGATTTCCTCGATGGCATCTCCATCAGTGCTACCAGGACCTGCTTTCCATCTGTCGTCCAGCCTCCGGGCAGAGGCACGGTACCCTCTTTGCGGAATATACTATTTAGTTTACCGCTTTCCATATGATATACGCACAGAGAAACCGAGGAACCTTCGATAAAAGCGATTTTCGATCCATCGGGCGACCAGTGGGGCAAACCCCCATTCCGAATGTGAATGCTATCTGGAAGGAAGGTGATGGGAGTTCCACCCCCGGCCGGAATCATTTTGATACTCTGGCCGGTATCCGCATCAAAGACCACCAATCGTCCATCGGGCGACCATTTAGCATGTTCACCCACACCCGCAAAAATCTGTTTCGCCCCGCTTCCATCCAGTGCCACTTTCCATAAACCATTTTTCCCGGCTGTATCATTCATGTCCGTGTGCTGGTAAATAAGAGAGTCGCCATGGGGTGCCCAGGTTGGAAACCCCTCCTGGGCCGGATCGGTGGTAAGTCTTCTGACCTCAAACAAATCCTGAGCGCATGTTTGCTTCGCAGGACAAAGGATCAGTGCAAGCATCACCAGGGCTGCATAATAATATGGTTTCATATCAGGATCAATTAAGTTTCTTCCATTCTTCAATTGCCAAATAAACAGTGTCACGAAACGTTTGCTCCAATTCTTGCTTGTAGAAGTTGAGGTCGTATTCAATTTTACACACGAATTCAACTTGTGAATTATTTGCTGCCTTCATTGCCAAAGACATTGATAAAAGCTTTTCAACAAGCGTATCATTGCTAAGCTGATAAGTTCCATAGCCATGCCACTCTGAAGAATCAGGCGCGGGATCAGATGTCCACATCACAAAACCATCCAAATAGATTTTATGCTGTACACCAAGCTCGTCAGCATAAATAGTATCATCGTCCAGAACCCAATAGCGACTATTTAGTTCCCAAACACCTTCTACCGGATCAACAGTCCGGGCATCCTGATCAGAAGCACCTTCATCAGATTGCAGAGTGCAGGAAATGCAGAGGGTAGACAGGGTAATAGTTAGCACAAAAAGAACTGCATAATTGTACTTTTTCATAGCTGTAAGTTTTATGGATTTGCCTATGCAAGTTAGACCATGAATCAATGATGGTCAATTAAATAGACAACTAATTCACAAATGAAATATGTTTTAGTCATCAATGGCCTGACCAACCAGCAGACGGAATTTCCACCCCGTCTCATCTGACCAGGTATCCTGGGTCTGTTTCATTAAGATTCCAATGACATTCTCAACAGGGTCGGCAAAGTACTGGGTATTGAAGTACCCTCCCCATTCAAATGTCCCTACGCTGCTTCTTCCTCCCATTCCTGCTCCATTCTCATCCAGAACACCAAAAGCCAGACCGTAATAGCTGCCTGACTCTCCCAGCAGGTCTCCAACCTGGTTGGACATGATGGTCTGGACTGTGGTTCTGCTGAGCAGACGTACTCCGTTATATTCTCCATTATTCAGATACATCTGAAGGAAGCATGCATAGTCCTTTGCCGTACTGGAAAGTCCGCCCCCACCCGAAAAGAAACTCATGGCACCCTTGATTGGATAATCAGCATCGAAGTAGGGGTTGTCCGGGTACCTCGCCCATGCTCTATCCTTTTTGGTCTGTACTGTAACCAGTCGGTCCTTCTTGGACTCGGGCAGATAAAAATAGCTATCCTCCATTCCCAGGGGATCAAAGATCCGCTCCTTGAAAAACTGATCCAAGGGCTTTCTGGATACAATCTCTATCAAATAACCCAGCACATCCAGTCCTTCGCTATAGGTGAACTTTGCACCGGGTTCATGATGAAGGGGAAGCAGGGCCAGTTTCTTAATATTCTCTTCAATGCTCACATCCTCAGTGGTAAATGCATCAATGATCCCTGCCTTCTGGTAAATCTTCCTGAAATTATCATCATCGATCATTCCATAACCAATGCCGGATGTATGGGTCAGCAGGTGGCGAATGCTTATGGGTTTTGAAGCCGGTGTTCCTGTGAATGAGGAATCTGCTTCGTTAAGGGATTCAAAGATCACCGCATTTTCAAACTCAGGAATAAACTTGGAAATGGGATCATCCAGGCTAAATTTTCCCTCTTCCCAGAGCATCATCACCGCGGTGGAAGTAATGGCCTTGGTCTGTGAGGCAATCCTGAAAATATCGTCGCGCTGCAGGCTTCTGTTTGCTTCATTATCTGCCATTCCAAAGGCTTTATAATAAACTATTTTGCCATTTCGGGCCACCAGAGCCACCGCTCCGGGAATCTGATTCTGCGCTATGGCTTCTGTAAGCATGGCATCAATACGCATCAGGCGCTCTTCCGACACGCCTGCATCAACTGCAGCTGCTTCTGTAAGTTCTGCTGTTGTATCTATGGATGCCTGCTGTGTACAGGAGGTGATTAGCAGAAGAGCAAAAATAAAAGGTGTGATAGTTTTCATGGTTCCAAGTCTTTCGTTTAAGCATGCGCTGATCAGTGCCTGCTCCTAATTCATTTGATGCTAGTTATAAAGTTAAGCAAAGCTTTGTTAAACTCTTCCGGCTTTTCAATATTCATGATCCTGGCGAAAGAACAAGACCCAGCTGGATCATCATTCCCAATGCATCCATTTCAGATCTCTCCTCCACGATCTTTCCGTTCTCCACCCTGAAAATTTCAATGGCGCTTCCCTCTACCTTCTTGCCCGATGCCGGGACACCCATATAATCACCCTGCTGGGTTGCGGTATAGGTCCATCGAATGCAGACCCTGTCCCCTTCACAAAAAATGTCCTGGATTTCATAATGGCTATCAGGAAATGGCTGGAAGATACCCTCCACCCATCCCTTGAACTGCTCCTGTGACATGGGTTCATTGGAATTTGACGGAATGTAGGCCTTGAAACTGGCGTCAAGGTATTCATCCAGCACCTGGATATCAAAGCTGTTCCAGGCCTCAATGTATTTTTCGATAAGAGCCTTATTTTGCTCCTCAAGCTCTGTCAGGGCCTTTAGCTCATTAAGCTCAGCCAGGGCTTCTTTATCCTGGCAGCTGACCAGAATCAAAAGGCTTAGTGGTACAAGTACAAATAATTTTTTCATCATTAGTTGTTTTAGTTAAGTTTAAACTGGTAGTAAATAAGCTGTGGAGTAATGGATCTGCTGTCTCTCAGGCTCATAAGAGAGTTCCCAGAGAAGATTGTAATGATAAATATTCGGTGGAACAAGGAAGAGCTTGCGTATTCTTTCAAGGTACTCCTGGAATTTCTCCTTATAAGCATCGGGAGTCGAATCATAATACTTTTGAAACTCCTCTTGACTCACCTGGAAATAATAGGCAATATAACTGGGTGCCTGGTATCCGATACCTCCTGCTCCCATCATCAGGTATTCATCAATGTCAAAGGCAGCCCTCTGTTCATTGATCCATTTAACTGCCTCTACAAACTCCTTCTGCGTTCCTGGTTTTAGATACAGCTCTATCCAGCGGCCATAGTTTCTTTCCTCAGGCTTGATTTGTGGATCTTCAGGCATATAGCCCAGATCTCCCTGGAGGGTAATTGTCTTCGAATAGTTGTGTAATTTGGTCTGGCTGAATGCGGCATACTTCTCCTCTCCCCAAATCTTAAGGATCTTTGCCCACTCATTCTCTATCGAATCAATCTCATTCAGTGAACTAACAGGCGACCACAACTCATATACCATGGATTTGCGGATCCAAGTAACGATGGGATAGGGAAAATTCTCCTGCTTACACAGATCTATCATTTCTTCACTAAGGGTCAGATACTCCTCAATCATTTCAGGCTTCACAGTCTCTTCCCAGCAGTACCAGATTTGTTCTTTCTTCTCTCCCTGCGCGTTCAATTGAAGCACAGGAAATAGTACAATAGCAACCAATATCAGGGCTGCATAATAATGCTTTTTCATTTTGAATAAAAAGTTTATGAATGCTTGCAGTCATTGGTGAACTGCCAAGGGAGTACTTACAAGGGTTCGTTGGTCAGGGTACATTTCCCATACCACCTCTTAGATAAGGGGGTTAACATCAATTAAATACTCTAAATAATTGAACCCAAGTTAAGGCATAAAATACTGAAAGTCAACCCTAAGGAGTTGTTGAACATACCCCAATAACCCCTGATGCTTTCCCT
>JAUVIT010000110.1 GCA_030592605.1 Bacteroidota bacterium | reverse complement strand
TTATAGAGATCGTTTGTGAGTTCCAGTTGAAGCCAATGTGTAATGGGATTGGTATGGTATTCGCCAAATAATACTATATCAGCATCTGCAGCAGCATCTGCCATTTTCTCATACTTTACCTTCTTCCCATCTTCCCGAAACAGCTTATAAGCAGGTTTTTGTGCTACAGCTGCAAGGGCTGTAAATCCTGATATAAGGAGTAACAAAAACGCTTTCCGGGATAATCTTTGAATACAATTCATCTTTATTGATTATATTTTTGACAAAAGTAAGAGTTTATTGTTAATAGTAGATAACACGCTTGTAAGCTAATGGTTTCAAAAAACAAAATAGTAATTCTGGTTTTTCATCCTGTAATGCATAAATCGAAGGTAAACAAGGTATTGCTTAGTGCTGTGGAGAATCTCGAGGGGGTAAGCATCCGCTATATGTATGATCTCTACCCCGATTATCAAATTGATATCAAAGCAGAGCAAGAAGTTTTACTGAACCACGATATCATTGTCTGGCAGCACCCCTTGTACTGGTACAGCTCCCCCTCACTTCTGAAAGAATGGCTCGACCTGGTTCTGGAGCATGGATTCGCCTATGGAAAAGCAGGCAGGGCACTGGAAGGAAAAAGTGTGCTGACAGCCATCACTTCAGGAGGAAGAAGAGATGCCTATGGATCTGAAAAGGGGCTAAAGTTTTCCATACGCGACTTGCTTGCTCCTTTTGAGCAGACCGTGTGTCTGTGCAGAATGCACTACTTAAGCCCTTTTGTTACCCATGGGACCCACTTGCTGAAGAGTGATCAGATTGAGAAAGCTGCAGAAGACTATTTGCGCATTATTGCGGGTCTCCGGGATGGAACCTTTGCTGATGAAGATCTGGTGAAACAAGAATACATCAACGATATAATATCCTAGCCCATGCATGAACAGGATTTTTTCCAAAACGCACTGGTCTATCTGCTGGCAGCAGTGATTTCCGTTCCGATAGCCAAAAGGTTGGGATTAGGATCCGTACTGGGATATTTGCTTGCCGGCATGATCATAGGTCCCTTTGTTCTGGGCTATATCGGTAGTGAGGGGGAAGATGTTATGCACCTTGCCGAATTCGGTGTGGTAATGATGCTCTTCCTTATCGGACTTGAACTGAAACCCAATTTACTCTGGGGAATGAGAAGATCCATCTTCGGATTGGGGGGACTGCAGCTGCTTCTTTCGGCTCTGGTGATCGGTGTGGTGGCAGTGGTGCTGGGCCAATCCATCGGTGCCGGAATTGCCATTGGCCTCACACTTGGTCTCTCTTCCACGGCCATCGTATTGCAGACACTAGCTGAAAAGGGATTGATGAAACAGGCCTCGGGAAAGGCTTCCTTCTCTGTGCTACTGCTTCAGGATATAGCTGTTATACCTATCCTGGCACTGATTCCCCTGCTGGCAGGAAGTGCCCTATCTCAAGGCAGTGACACTTCTCATGAGGTGCAGTATATTGCTGGAATCGAGATTACAGGATGGGTCCAGGTGGCACTGATGCTGACCGTCATCACCGGCATTGTGGTGGTGGGACTCTACCTGGTGAAATATTTCTTCAGAATTATTGCCCGTACCGGCATGAGGGAGATCTTTACTGCAGCAGCACTGCTGCTGGTGATAGCCACCGCAGGATTGATGGAGCTGGTTGGACTCTCTCCCGCCCTGGGAGCTTTCCTGTCCGGAGTTGTATTGGCAAACAATGAATACCGGCATGAACTGGAGGCAGATATAGAGCCCTTTAAAGGCCTGTTGCTGGGACTCTTCTTTATATCGGTAGGTGCCAGTATGAATTTTGGGCTGCTGGGTTCTTCCCCAGGCATGATCCTATCCTTACTGGCGGCGCTAATTGGCATCAAGTTCGTGGTCCTGTTTATCCTGGGAAGGGTTTTCGGAATAAGGGGAGGACAGAATACCATGTTTGCCTTCTCCCTGGCTCAGGGAGGAGAGTTTGCATTTGTGCTTGTCGCATTTAGTGCCGACAACGGGGTCTTGACCACCGATACATCTGCCATCCTTTTCCTGGTGGTGGCCCTCTCCATGGCAGTGACCCCACTGCTTCTGCTACTCAATGATAAAATCATTATGCCCCTGGTATGCAAATCTGAAAATACCAGGGAAGAAGACACCATCGATGATGGGGAGACCCCTCTGATTATTGCAGGTTTTGGAAGGTTTGGGGTGGTGCTGGGAAGGTTTCTGATTGCCAACGGAATGAGTGCCACCATACTGGATGATAACCCGGAGAATATCGATGTGCTCCGGAAATTTGGATTTAAGGTCTATTATGGAGATGCTACGCGTGCCGACCTGCTGGCCTCGGCTGGAGCTGATAAGGCAAAGGTGCTGATTGTTGCGGTGGATGATCAGCAGAAATCACTGAAGATTATTGACCTGGCCCAGCGCTCTTACCCACATCTTAAGATACTCGCCCGATCGGTCAACCAGAAGCATTCCTATGAGCTTCTTGACCGCAAGGTGGATGGATTTGAACGGGATATGCTTGAATCCTCTCTCCTTCTGGGCATTGAAGCTCTGACTCACCTTGGTTATAAGCGCTACCATGCTCACCGGCTGGCACATACTTTTCGCTTACACACCCGCAAGGTGCTTCTTGAACTGCATAAGCATCACAAGGATGATGAAAAGCTTTACCTCTCAGAGACCAATAGACATGCCCTGGAGCTGGAAGAAATCTTCCGCGCAGAAAAAGAAGACAGAGGCCACGATTTAGACAGCTCCTGGGATGTAAGTACACGTCGCAAAGAGGCCGAAGAAATTAATCAACCTGCTCAAGAAGAATAGCATTAAAGAGAAGCTTATAAGATGTCTGGGTAGATGTCCTGAATTGAGGCCCGAAACCAAACAGCACAAACTGCCCCTTCCCTTTCTCCATCCAGAGCATGGCTGCCCTGTTGCCCATCTTCTCTTCACCGGAAGCATATCCCGACATCAAAATATCTTTTTCGGGATAGGTTCCGATCACGCGGCGATCCATATCAAATTTTGGCACAGAGGTAGTGAAGACCGGACGGCCTCTTGAAAACACTCCAATACTTGCCGGCATTCCCAGGGTAAGGGGATGATCTGCAAGCAAGTTGACCTTCACCAGACTGCCGGGCACATAGAGACCGGCTTTGGCCAGATCAGGTGAGATATCCCGGAAGGGCAGACTAAACTCCTCCTCTGCATCACCTTTCTTAATTTTCAGCATCCCCTCAAAAAGACGAGCCGACCGTCCCCAGGAGATAATACTTCCACCTCCATCGCTGAATGCCATCAGTTTCTCCATGCCCTCCTTGCCAATTCCTTTCACATAATCGGGATGGTAGCTCCCCATATAATAGGTTTCGCCTGATTTCCGCTTACCGGTCATCAGGATATCCTTGTCGGTATCGGGAAAGAGAATCACATCAAATTTCTCTGCCAGCTTGCTCTTGGCAAAATCACCCGGATGGAGAATGGTAAAGGGAATATGATAAGTATCGAATAAAAAGCGGGTCCACCCTGCATCCATATCATGAAAAAAGGTCTCTACCAATGCAATCCGCGGCATCTCAACAGGTGCTGTTGCCAGGGCCCTTTTATCGCTTAGCTCGCCCGGCTGGAATGGAAGCGATTCAATAAGTTCATTCCACTGCTCCTTCTTGGAGCCCTTGTAGACAATAAAACTTCCAGTCCCATAGCTAAGCCCTGCCACATCCGTATCGGACAGGAGTCGCTCCACCTTCATGCCCTGTTCCAGTGCAATGAATACGGCACGGTAGGACTCATTGGATGTAACTGGCAGTACTATGGTGGTGGCCTCAATCTCTTTCTCTTTCAGATTATAATCACCCTTAACCAGGCTGATATTTCCCTCCAGTTTCTTGCTGCGCTTATCAATTTCAGTTGAGCTGACATATCGGTGAAGCGGAAGTGACCAGCTGGTAATATCATAAGGCTTGATCAACTCCCCTCCAGGCGTGTAATGTCGCTCTGGAAACTCCTGGGTCTCCATCACTTCCTTAATAAAAGGTCTGAAAGGCTGGGCCAGTGGGATGACCACATCTCCTGCCTTGTATATCTTTTCATCCAGAACAACTTCCTCATTCAGGGTATAGACCTCCACCCCATGCTCCTTCATCAGGTTTACCAGGTTCACCAGTTCGCCCAGATCGTGTTGCTTTTTCGGCATGATATAGTAATAAGGCGCCTCACTTAAGCCTAGCGCCACCTGCTCCCGGCACATCTTGTTTCTAAAAGCCAGGATATCCTCCCTGTAGAGAGAAGCGGTCTTAATTATGGAAGAGGTGGACGATATTTCGTACTGAACAATATCACCCAGACGCCACCAGCCTCCTTCCCATGGCTCGAGCATGTTAATGCTTTTCTTGTATTCGGAAAGTCCTTTTCCGCGAACACTGAGTTCGGTGGGTTCAATATAGATGGGTGTGGCCGTTTTTGTACTGGCTGCTTCGGTGAGAAAACCGATCACGTTTTTCCAGATACAGGTCTCCGTCGATCCTGGCCAGTAGTCGTCAAAAGCCCAGTGCTGTGCCACCCCCGCCAGTCCGTCTGCTGTCATATCCGTGGCCATATGCTGTCCGAACACACCTCCCCAGTGAAATATCCCGGCAGGAACATTCTCAGCTATTGGATCATGGTTAGGGGGAACAAAGTAGCGCGGACCAGTGGATCCCATCTGGTGCTTTTCAACCATCACCTGGGGAAACCAGGTCTGATTATAAATCCTTGCAATGGCTTTGCTATCCTCCTGACTCAGGATCACAAAATCGCGATTGTTATCATGACCCACATACTTGTGATACACGGCCGGAAGAGAGGCCCCCTCATATTTGGTGCCCTTGTTCTTCAGATAGTCCTCTACAATCAGGTTCATTCCATCGGGATTGTGACAGGGTACCATCATATAGACTACGTTTCTGAGCCATTCCTCCTTTTTTGGATCATCGGTGGTGGCAAAATCCCAGGCGATAAGAGGAGCCGCCTGTGTGGGGGCCACTTCGGAAGAGTGCATGGAGAGTGTGGCCAGCACAAAGGCCTTTCCATCTCGGATCATACCCTGTAACTCCTCCTTTTCAAGATTGGGGTTCAAGGCCAGCTCCCGATTGATCTTTTTCAAGTCCTCAAGCTTGCTGATATTCTCTGCACTGGATATGAAGGCGATATACATGGGGCGACCCATTGGCGAAGCACCAATTTCCTCCAGGTAGATACGGTCCGACTCACCATCCAGCTTCTGCAAGTATTCAATTAACTGCTCATAGTTAAAGAGGTTCCGGTCCGATCCCGGCTCAAAACCGAAAAAATCGGCTGGCCTGGTAAATGAAGTATTCTGTGCCATCATTCCCAGCAGTGAGAAAATCATGGCCATTGTAAAAAGCACCTTTTTCATCATATGTGGATAAAGATTAGAGCGGATCAATCGATCCATATGGTTTTTATATTGACAAATTCCTTGATCCCCTCTTCTGAAAGTTCCCGGCCATAGCCCGACATTTTTGTGCCGCCAAAGGGAAGTCTTGGATCGGATTTCACAATGGCATTCACAAATACGGCCCCCTCTTCTGCACCCTGGATAAATAGTTTTGCCGAATGCTCCGATGCGGTAAACAACTGCATCCCGAGTCCGAATTTCGATTTATTGGAGAGTTCCAGTGCATGTTCCGGAGAACTAGCCTCCATCACCGCAAACACAGGTCCGAATACCTCCTCATCAAAAACCGGCATACCAGGAGTAACATTCGACAAAATAGTAGGCTTATAAAAAGCCCCATTCCGTTCTCCTCCAAGGAGCAATTTCGCTCCCATCTCCACTGATTTACTCACCTGTTCCTCCACCTCTTTGGCCTGTTTGATAGAAACCAGGGGGCCCACCTGGGTCCCTTCCTCCATGGGATCGCCCATCACAAGTTTCTCCACCTTACTTACCAGAAGGGGAATAAAATCTTCGGCTATCCAGGATTCCAGGATGAAGCGCTTGGCTGCAATGCAACTCTGTCCGCCGTTCTGCATCCTGGCCGGAATAGCCAGGTTAAGGGTAAGCTCGCGGTTGGCATCATTCAGCACCACGAAGGCATTGTTCCCTCCAAGTTCAAGAACACATTTTTTCAGGTACTTGCCCGCCTCCGTGGCCACAGCAACACCTGCCTGTTCACTTCCCGTGAGACTTACCGCCCTGATGTACTCACTGGCAATAAGCCCTGCTACCCGGTCCGATCCAACAGCCAGATTCTGAAAAACGCCCTCCTCAAATCCTGCCTCTTTAAATATCTCTTCGATAGTCACCGCACATCCCTGCACATTGGAAGCATGTTTGAGAAGTACAGTATTTCCTGCCATAAGTGCCGGAG
>JAUVIT010000152.1 GCA_030592605.1 Bacteroidota bacterium | reverse complement strand
CGGGAACCACACTGGATGCCTTTAACGATGTACTCCATTTCGGCGGACTCACAAACCAGGAAGTCAATGAGAGCTATAAGGATCTGATGGATCAACTGCTGAATCTAAGTGATGAGGTTGAATTTGCACTGGCAAACAGCATCTGGTTTAAGGAGGGTTATCCTGTGCTGGAAGAATTCATCAAGACCAATGAGGACTATTTCAATGCAGCCATAAGGGAGGCAGACTTCTCCGATCCAAAGACCGTGGATCTGATCAATGGATGGATCGAGGAGCAAACCAATGATAAGATCAAGGACATGCTTGACCAGATCCCAGGCGATGTGGTTATGTACCTGATCAATGCCATCTACTTCAATGCCAACTGGAAGTATGAGTTCCCCAAAGAGGATACTTATGAGGGGGAATTTAAACTGACAAACGGAACCCAGACTGCTGTGGACTACATGGTGGTTGAAGGCGATTTCCACTATACCTCCAACGACGATTTTGCAGCGGTGGAGCTGCCATACAGCGACAGTTCCTTCAGTATGCTGGTGATGCTACCCCAACAGGGAAACTCTGTTTCGTCACTTATTGAATCGCTGGATGTGTCCACCTGGGACAGCTGGTTTGAGCATTCCCAAAGACTGGGGGTCAGGGTGGTGCTTCCCAAGTTCAAATATGAATTCAAGGACCTGCTGAACGATCCGCTAAAGACCCTTGGACTGGGGGTGGCTTTCAGTGATAATGCCGATTTCTCCAGAATCGTTCCCAATCGAAGTCTCTGTATCTCCAGAGTGATCCATCAGACCTTCATCGATGTACAGGAAGAGGGCACCGAGGCCGCTGCTGCCACCATTGTAGAGATAAAGGAATTGAGTTCCCCCGGGGGCGCTTCTATTACCTTTCTTGCCGATCACCCCTTCCTCTACCTGATCAAAGAAAACTCTACCGGAGCCATCGTCTTCATGGGCAAGGTGGGCCGGCCGGTGTACGATTAGCCCTCCTCAACTCCTGGAAATGTTTATAAATAATGAAATAAAGGTGCTGTAAGACGGCAACCTTTAACATCAGTTTTACGTTAAATGTATAGGAGTTCCATTAATTCAGGTCAAAATGATAGACAAAGTCGAAATTCTGCGCAATTACCACAACCAAGCGATCGTCATTTCTCTGTCAAATTATAAAGAATCTCTATCCGGTATGATCATCGACGATACCCCGAAGGATCATTGTGTATTCGTCAGGGATAACGATCTGATCGAATACTATGAAACCAAAGAGGAATCCTTGCTGGAAAGAGTCTACTTCAGAGATATGAAGGCCATTGATTACCAGTAAAAACCAGCAGGCTTAGAAAAAGCAAAGCCGCCAGAGTAAAAGTCTGTTTCATTTAAGTTAGCTAATTTTTTCGTCCTTCAAAAGCTCTATATTTCTTTTGAACTGACCGAAGGAAATCGCTGATAATAGAAAAGTTGCGTTTTTTGGATAAGTGCTAAAAATGTTGGAACTTATATAGCTTTTTGCTGAACTCGAAATAGCAAATCGGCCATAGCTATGAAACCTGACACAATTTATAAATTTGTGCAGGAGCTGAAGCGCAGAAGGGTATTTCGGGGAATAATTGTATACGGCGCTTCGACTTTGGTACTGTTTGAAGCTGCTACGAACCTGGCCCAATTCTTTGGTCGCGATAATGCTCCTACCTGGTTTGTAGTGATGCTAGGGATAGGATTTTTTGTTTCTCTCTGGTTTTCCTGGATTTATGATATCACCCCCGGAGGTATAAAGAAAACCGAGCCCGAATCCGAAAAAAAAGTCCCCATCCCCAAGAAGGAAGTAAAAATCTATCAAACAAGCACTTTTGTAAGCGTTCTAATTATTATCGGGCTCATGACCTACAATATCTTGGACAGAGCCAAATCAAAACAGATAAGAGCTCTTGACAAATCCATTGCAGTACTGCCTATGGAAGATAATACCCTTACTCCAAGTCAGGCCCTGGAATATGAATTTATCGGAAGTGAAATCACCTCCTGTTTAACAAAGGTGAAGGACTATAGGATCGTACCCTGGGAAGATTGCAGAAGCTATCCGAGACGGAACAAAAGCCGCACTGAAATTGGACATGATCTGGATGTATCCCTTCTGGTTGAATGGAAGCCCTATATTACTGGGGTGAACCGGCATTTAACTGTTCGGCTGATCTCCGTGGATAATAATTCTGAGGAATGGTCAAAAAGCTTCGAAATAAAAGATAATTGGTCCACAGCAATTTGCAGGCTCAGCCGCAAGATATCAAAACAGATTTCCCGGCAACTTAGAGTTTATCTTACCCCACATGAAAGAGCGCTTATTGATAAATTGCCCGTTTCAGCACAAGCCAGTCTATTTGACTTCATGGGAAAAGCCTATACCCAGGATGCCTGGAAACAGTCCATTACCGGAGAACTAGATGATAATGGTAAGAACAATGCTTTCACTGATTCCATAAGTTTCAGCCAGGCGATTAAATACTTTACCGATGCCATCAATGAGGATCCTTCATTCGCGGAGGCCTATGCAAACCGTGCCAAAGCAAGACTTATGGGTATCAGAGCAAGATTTTTTGACAGATCTGTCCTGGATAAAGGCCGGGAGGATATCGAGCGGGCATTTGAATTGGACGAGGACCTCCCTGAGGCCCATGTTGCAATGGGATTTTATTACTACTATGGATTAATGGAGTATGGTCTGGCAGCCGTTTCATTTGAAAAAGCGTGTGAGTTAAGGCCCAATTATACGGAATACCAGTTCTATCTGTCGAAAATATATTCAACCCTGGGGAACTGGAGGGAGGTCCTGGTCCTGAGTAATAAAGTTCTTGAGTCTAACTCCCAGAATGCACTTTACTACACCAACCTGGGACTTACTTATCAATATCTGGATGAATTCCCCAAAGCAAAACGAAGTCACGACAGGGCTATAAAACTGATGCCCGAATGGTATGCTCCTTATGTCAATAAGGCATGTACCCAAGCCTTTACAGGTGATATTGCCAAGGCAAAGGCTACCATGGTTCAAGCCGTGGAGAATACAGGGAAGACCTTTTACAGATTCCTTGCAGAGTTATACCTGTATGAAGGGAACTATATCAGCGCTGCACAGCAAGTTGAGCTTGCTGATGAACAAGAGTTTAAGAATCTGCAAGAGAGCAAAGGGGACGCTTTCCTGATCAAAGCAAAAATACACAAGCATGCCGGCAATGCAGAGCTTGCCAAAGAAAATTTCAGTCTTGCGGTAGCATATTACGTGGATCAGCTAGGGAAGAATCCCGAGGATTATTATGCCCACAGCAAGCTGGGGCTTGCCTATGCTGGTTTGGAAAAGAAAGAGCAGGCTATTGAGCACGGTCAAAAGGCGCTTATGCTGGCGACTCAAACTTACAACGCCACAAGCTTTCCTTTCATATTATATGATTTGGCTCAGACCTATGCCCTTGTTGGCGATTATGAATCCGCGCTGAATACCATCCAGGAATTAATGAACACACGCTCTCTATATACCCTTGATTTTATAAAAATTGACCCGGACCTGAAGCCTCTGCTAAACGAGCCCGGGTTTAAAGAACTTAACCCTTAAAACACAAAATTATGCCTCCTAAGCCTCCAATTGTCTGGCATTTAGACACCACCCAAATCGATGATAAATTCGAATCACCACCTGACAGACTGACGCTAATTAAATGGGTAATGAACCTATTTGAAGCGGGTATTTTATCGCTGGATGAAGCATTAAAAGCATTTACAATAATCTGTAGCAATCAGAAGACAGATAAAGAAATCCAATTGCTTTTAGATAAGATACAGATTAATGCAGACACCAATAAGGATGAGATCTTCAAAAATCTGGGTATAATAGATTAAATCCAGCAATCCATGAGCGGAAAATCCGTGGTCTTTATCGCTTTCCTGGAGCGTGAAAACCTCGGGATTGGATATATGCATGCCATCCTTTCCGAGGCTGGATATGATGTGCATATCATTGATGTCAGGAAGGATAAAGAAGAAATACTGCAGGAACTAAAGGAACTGGACCCATTGTTGCTAGGTTTCTCCGTCATTTTTGAAAATCACATTTATGACTTTCAGACACACATCGACTACCTGAGAACCAATGGGATTCATAGCCATTTTACAGCTGGTGGCCACTTTGCCAGTTTGAGGCCAGCCGATCTTTTCGAGATCGCTCCTTCTCTTGATTCCCTGGTCAGGTTCGAAGGGGAGAGCACCATTCTCGATCTTGTGAATCACCTTCAAAAGGGCACAGACTGGAAACAGGTAGTGGGAATCTCCTACAGGGACAATGGAACCCTGGTGAATACTACTCTACGTCCATTAGAACCTGATCTTGATGCCTTTCCCCTCCCCTTTCGATCCAAGCTAGAAGAATATGCACTTGATAAAAAATATGCTACCCTGCTTGCGGGAAGGGGTTGCATCTATAATTGTGCATTCTGTGATATCAGAGAATTCTATGGTCAATCCCCCGGTCCGGTCAAACGAATCAGGAAGCCGGAACGGGTTGTTGAAGAGATGGAATACCTTCATAAGGAGCACGACTGCTCTGTATTCCTCTTCCAGGATGATGATTTTCCTGTGCTTACTAATCGAACCTCAGACTGGGTGCATGAATTCTGCAAGGCCCTCAGGGATAAGAACCTGGTTGGGAAGATCCTCTGGAAAATCAATTGCAGGCCCGATGAGGTGGATTTTGAATTGTTTGAAATAATGAAAGGGCATGGTTTATTTAAAGTCTACCTGGGCATTGAAGATGGTACCGATGCAGGTTTAAAGGAAATGAATAAGCGCCTTAAAGTGCATGATCACATTGAGGGAATTCAGGTCTTAAAAGAACTTGGAATCAGCATCGACTATGGCTTTATGCTGTTCCAGCCTTCCTCTACATATAACTCAGTGAATGCAAACCTCGCTTTCCTGGAACAAATTTGCCAGGATGGCTACATGCCCGTTTCCTTCTTAAAAATGATGCCTTATCTGGCAACCAGGATTGAAAAGGAATTGAGAGAGGAAGGGCGCTTAAAAGGGCGGCCTGGTTTTCTTGATTACGATTTCAAAGAAGAATCCTTGGATGATTTTTACGACTTTGTAAGCGAAAGCTTTTCATTCTGGTTATACGCATCAAATGGATTAAACAATATTTACAAATGGGCAGTTAACTATTTGCTCGTATTTAACTACTTCCACAAATCCTTTGGCAAAATTGATCGAATCTCTGAAGGCATCCTTAACGAGGTGGCCGATGCTAACCACTTCATTATTAAAACCATGAATGAGCTTTCCGCACTTTTTGAATCCGGCGACTACACAGTGGAGAATGATATCATCCTGGATAAATACAGAAGTGCCATCGAACATAAGCACCAATCCGCTCTAAAGAAGGCCTCCGATATGATTGAGGAGATAGAAATACACTTCATAACAAAAGGGCTCCTTGCATAGCTTAAATGACCAATCCTACAAATCAAGCGTCACCCCAATCATT
>JAUVIT010000256.1 GCA_030592605.1 Bacteroidota bacterium | reverse complement strand
TAATAAAGGTGATGTATAAGCTAAATCACTTATAACTGACCGCTCAGAGTGTTTAAATGGGATGAATCCTGGTTTGAATTCAGGACCAGCCCAACGTATTCCGAAAGATGGTTTTCATAGAGCTCACGCGGTGAACACTGATGTGAGGTGCATAGGGAGGCCGCATACCCAACGGCAGCACCCATCTGACCTGTGGTTAGCATTACCCGGGGGCCACCCAGTCCCACATGGCTGCAACTGAAGCACCTGCCTGCCATAAACAGATTGCCAATATTCTTTGAATAGAGCGATCTGTAAGGAATATAATAGCGATCTACCGGGTGAAACATGGCTTCGGAGAGGAAGTCGGGTTTGGACTCGTCCAATTTATTTTGTGAATAGTGCACATCCACTTCGCGAACCTCCTGAACAACACCATCGGGAAAGGTGCGGGACTCCCTCATATCATTGAAGGTGTAGATATAGTCCCCCTCAAGGCGCCGAGACTCCCTTTTTCCAAGCAAATGCGAAACCCATTCCAGTTTTAACTGTTCTACCCCGGGTTTCTGCTTTTCGTTGTAAAATGAGCCGTAAATGGCCTTCAGCATGTGGTCCCGGATTTGTTCGCCATGATCCACCTGGTGCCAGCGATCACTGATCATCTCCCAGTTCCATGTTCCCCAGCTGGCAGAATAACCATCTGCCACCGGCATGGCCCAGGGCACTTCCGGAAACACATTCACCGAATCGGAATAATACGTCCGCCAAAGGACAGAGGAACCCATGACCTGCTGGTCCTCTTTTTCCGGGCTCCAAAGTTCCCCGTATTCCTCCCAGGCTTCTCCATACAGGCTGTCCGGTTCCCGACCATAGTTAAACTCGGCGCCTGCCCAGTAACCTATCCATCCATCACCTGTACAGTCTACGAAATATGGGGCCTCAAAACGGATGGCCTCTCCTGTAGAAGTGTGCCTGGCATCGACCGAGCTTATCAGCTGATCATCCGTATTTGCCTGAAAGGCCCTGTAGTTTAGATACAGGCTGATGTTGGAATAGCCTTCCACATGTTGATGCCGTTTCTTCTCGTCTTCCAACGCTAAAGGTGATCCATTGGGATAGTGCTCTGTATCAAGCATACGAAGGATTCTTTCAAAATGGCCGTAGATGCCGAGGGTGTGAACCCTGATCTCGCTGCTGGCATTGCCACCCAGAACTGGCCGGTCGTGGATCAGTGCCACCTTTAGCCCCTGTTCTGCTGCTGCAATGGAAGCAGCACAACCTGCAAGGCCCCCTCCTACCACTACCAGGTCAAATGCGAGGGTCTCTCCTGGTTTTTCAACAAATCCTGTAAAACGATTCCTCATATCCAGGAGGTAGTCTTGCTGATTGGTGGGCGTCCGGTACCTGTTACTGATGTAAAGGGCGTCGCATCGACCGTTAAATCCGGTCAGATCCTCCAGCTGCACTACAGCAGAGCCCTTCTTTACTTTTACCTTTCCCGCATAATTCCATCCCCATCCCTTGTAATGGCCCATGGATTTTGGAAGTTTCTCTTCACCAAGCCAAATATTAAACTCTCCAGGCGAGGACCAGCTTCCTGGTGCCCAATCGGTGGTCCGGGCCCATACATGATAGTTTCCGCTTGATGGAACATCTACGCTTGTAGAGGCGTTTTCCACAGGCTCACCCATGCCATGGGCCATCAGGTAGGGCGATCCCATCTGCTCCACAAATTGCGGATCCACTACCCAGCCCCCTTTATTGTCAAAGCCTTCACATTCTACAAAAATTTCCTTGTGGCAGCTGCTCAAAAATAAAAGAAGAGTTGGTATAAGAATCCACTGGAACGGTTTTCTAAATGTTATCATGTCACTTGTTTTTTTAAGCCTATTGTTGGAGCACCTGTCCATCTTCAAGAAGCTGTTGTCTAAGTTTTTCATAGCTTATATCATGAATTGCCACCTCTTCCTCTATGGCCAACACAGCCAGGGTAGCAGCACTCTGCCCCAGGATCATAAAAACGGGTTCCATACGGATGGAACCAAAAGCAATATGAGAGCAAGAGAGGCAGACAGGTACCAGCAGATTGGAGCATTCATCCTTTGAAGGCAACAAGGAACGCATATCAATCTGGTATGGATCTTCGGGGTGCACACCAATATCACCTTCATTCTGAACAAAGCCATCCGGCTTGATATAGCGTTGAACATTATGGGAATCCATGGTATATGATCCCATGCCCACCGACTGCTCCACAGGCGTTTTTCCCAGTACTTCATTCTCAGTCATCACGAAATCACCCACCATCCGTCGCGCTTCACGAACATAAATCTGATGGGGCCAATTCCCGTTGTCGGTAAATTCATCCAGGGCATATCCCCATTGACCCATCTTTTCCCGAATGTCTGAGGGTACAGCCGGATCGCTGGTGAGAAACCAGAGCAGCCCTTTTTGGTAAAGCATATGTCCGCTGATAATCTCCGCTCTTCGCTTGTAACCAGCCTCGGGATAGTCATAATTCATACCGATATTGTCGGTGCTGAAGGGACCGTGATTATTTACATCGGTCTTGTGGTTGGGTATGGGATCGAATTTATGGAACACCTCTCTCCAACCCGAAGCAAACACACGTCTGAGCAGCTCGTACTGGGTGGAATCATAGTCTTCCGGCCGCTTGATGGCCAGGCGGTTTTCAGGATGATCGGTCAGACACATTCGGAAACAGTAGGCCTGCAAACGATGGTCACCATCACCATATTCCCCTGGATCTTCCGTGGATATCCTGGGCAGCACGCCACTTGTGGGATCGCCCGGTATCAGGTAGGGACTAATATCGCTCTTAAAATGGTGTCCATGGTGCAGTACCCCGGTCTGGATTCCGTTCCAGTCCTCCCCATAGGTGCCGATCGATTCCCGTCCCACTGTATAACTGATACCTGCTGTAGCCATCAGGTCACCCTCATAGCTCGCATCGATAAACTGATCTGCCATGTAGATATTTCCGTCCAGTGTCCGGATAGAGACAATAGAGCCATCCTTCATGCTTACCCCCGTTTCTCTGTCCAGATATGCTTCCCGGTGCAAAGAAATCTTATATTCATCCACAAGCTGATCAAATACCAGTTCGGCAGCATGGGGTTCAAAGATCCACATGGTTCTGTTCTCGCCGTCGATGGCAACATTTCCCTGCCCTTTATTCCCATACTCATTTTTCTCCTGCCATCGCCAGGCCGAGTCCTCCTGGTAATGGAGGTAAAGACGATGGTAAAAATCGCGGGCAAGCCCCCCGATTACCGCTTTATTTCCCGTATCGGTCCATCCCAAGCCGGATGAGGTGAGTCCCCCGAGATGTTTATCGGGCGAAACAAGAATCACTTCTTTTCCCATTTTTACCACCTGTACTGCGGCGATTACTGCTGAAGAATTTCCGCCATAGATGATCACATCTGCAGAAAACTGCTTGTTGGAGGCTGATTTTTGCCTATTTTCACAGGAGCTAGTGAGCAGGAGCAGGAGAAGAACAAAGAGGCAGTTTGAAAGGTGCGTTTTGATATTCATCAGAAGATTGTTTAGGATTGATGTTGAAATTAAGAAAATCTGAGCTAACCCATACCCATATGAATAGAGTAATTTACATTTTCCTTGCCCTGCTGGCACTGTCAGCATGTAACTCTCCGCAAAATCCCTCTGTAAGCACCCCACCCAACATCATTCTGGTAATCACGGACGACCAGGGCTACGGGGACCTGGGGATTCATGGCAATCCCTTTATCAGGACCCCGGTACTTGACTCCCTGGCAATCTTAAGTACCAGGATAGATCCTTTCTATGTATCGCCAGTATGTGCCCCCACCCGTTCCAGCCTGATGACCGGAAGGTTCCATCTGCGCACTGGTGTATATGATACCTATAATGGTGGCGCAATGATGGCCACAGAGGAGGTAACAGTAGCCGAGGTGCTGGCCGATAATGGCTATCATACTGCCATGGTGGGTAAATGGCATCTGGGCGACTCCTATCCCATGCGGCCCATGGACCAGGGCTTTCAGTATTACCTGGCTCATAAGGGAGGTGGTATTGGTCAGCCCGGAGACGATTTTGAAAATTTC
>JAUVIT010000106.1 GCA_030592605.1 Bacteroidota bacterium | reverse complement strand
GGAAAGGCGATAGGGATCACTGTCACATCGGTCTATATTGGTCTGTCCCTGGCACCTTTTTTGGGCGGGATCCTGACCCAATACCTGGGATGGAGGTCGATCTTCTATGTGACGGTACCCTTCGAACTTTTGGTTATCTGGATCACATGGAGATATATAAAAGAAGAGTGGGCCGATGCAAAGGGTGAGAAGTTTGATCTCATGGGTTCCCTTATCTATCTTCTTTCCATGTCGGCATTTATGTTTGGCTTTTCGCGTCTGCCCGAAACACCGGCCATCATTCTTACTGCCTGCGGACTAATTGGCTTGATTGGTTTTGGATTCCTGGAGATGAAGGTCAAATACCCGGTTTTTAATATTCAGCTATTTGCTTCCAACCGGCTTTTTGCTTTTTCAAATCTGGCAGCACTGATCAATTATGCCACCACCTTTGCCATTACTTTTCTGCTGAGTCTGTACCTTCAATATATACTGAAGCTCTCACCAAGAGATGCCGGAATGGTTCTCATCACCCAGCCTGTCCTGATGGCCATTGTTGCTTCCATCTCGGGCCGGCTCTCAGACAAGCATGACCCCAGGATACTGGCATCGGCCGGGATGGGTGTGATTACCGGGGGACTAGTCATGCTAACATTTCTTACTGTTCATTCATCGCTTAGCTACCTGGTGGTGATCCTGGCCATAGTTGGCTTTGGTTTTGGCATGTTTTCCTCACCAAATACCAATGCCATTATGAGTGCGGTAGATAAGAAATACCTGGGTGTTGCTTCAGCTACGGTGGGAACCATGCGTCTTACAGGCCAGATGATGAGCATGGGGATCGCTACCCTGATCCTTCAAGTATTTATCGGGAACAACCCCATTTCAGATCAGTACTCCGCTCAATTCATGACCAGCATGAGAACTACCTTTGTGATTTTTGTGATACTCTGCATCGTGGGAATCTTCTCCTCCCTGGCACGAGGAAGATCCTCCTTCGGAATCACTTAACGCCCTGTATAATCAATCCAGATTTCAGCGAAACTAGGCCTCTGTTGTAATTATCTGTATCTTGCCTTCTCCAGTTTCTGGAATAAATCACTTGCGTAATGAACCTTCACAGATATGCACTTGGTATACTTCTTTTACTGATTCCAATTATTGGTTTCTCAACGATTATACATGTACCTGGTGATTATTCTACCATCCAGGCTGGCATAGATGCTGGGGGAGACGGAGATACCATCTTGATTGCCGATGGCACATATAGTGGCCCGGGAAATATTGGTATTGAATGGGATGCTACCACGAAACACCTGGTTATTTTGTCGGAGAATGGCCGGGATCATTGCATCATCGATTGCATGCAGGAAGACAGGGGCTTTCTCCTGAACAATGGACAGGACTATCGGGATGTTATTGACGGGCTAACCATTACCAGGGGTATGGTCTTGGGACCTGGCGGAGCAATTTTGATTTCCCAGGCTTCGCCCACCATTAGAAACTGCATGCTTGCAGGTAATTCTGCCGAGGGCTATCATGACAATAGTTATAGTGGCGGAGGTGGTGCTATCATGGTTTATGGAGTTGCTGCACCTCATATTCAGAACAATATTATCCGGGACAATGTAGCCCATAACCTTGGTGGAGGATTATTGTTTGCAGAAGGCGCCTCTGGAGAAGTAAGAAACAATGTTATCGATGGCAATAAAGGCCTTGATGATTGGGGTGGGGGCATTGCATTGTGGAATGGTTCAAGTCCCTTAATCATTAACAATCTGATCATTCACAATTCCTGTTCGGGATTCAATGGAGGACGCGGAGGAGGAATATATTTGGGGCATTCGCTATCGAGACTTATCAATAATACCATTGCATACAACGCAACTACCGGTGATGAATATGGGCCTGGCTACGGTGGAGGGATTAGTATTAGTAGTTGGAGTTCGCCGGTCATAGAAAATTGCATTATCTGGTACAACATGGCCGGCCCTTCTACCATGAACATTGATTTTGATCCCATGGAATGGCTGGATCTCAGCTATTGTAATGTGGAAAATGATCTGGGTTATATTTTTGAATTGGAGCCACATACCAATATGGATGCTCCGCCTGAATTTGCGGATACGGCCAGTGGGAATTTCCAGTTACTGTGGAAATCACCCTGTATTAATAAAGGGAATCCGGATACTACTGGAATGGATCTTCCATCTCTTGATCTGTCTGGTGCCGAACGGATTTATGAAGGATGGGTCGATATGGGTGCCTACGAATATAACCGGCCCACATCAATACCGGAAAACAGGCAGGAGAAAGCCTTTCATTTATATCCCAATCCGGGTCCGGGAATAATGTTCCTTGAAGATGTAGAGAATGCAGAGCATGAGGACCTTATGCTGCGGATTTTTAATATCAGGGGAGAGATCGTACACGAGGAAAACCTTGATGAAATAAAATCTTTACATCCCATAGATATCAGCAATCAGCCTGGAGGCATTTATGTACTAAGCCTGGTATCAAAAGGAGAGTTACTGTACCGGCAGAAGATTATAAAGGAGTAATAGATAACTGCTATGAAAACAAAACTGTTAAAAATAGCTGGCATTGTTTTGGGAGCAGTTGCCGGATTATTTCTTGTGGGCTTTGCGATTCACTGAAGCAATCATCTGTATATATCAAAGGGATAGATGTGAAGGATCTGGAAGAGGTGAATGAAGAAAGCTGGAATAAAATCATCATCATCAATTCTTTTGTCATTCGGCTCAATAAAAATGTTGAGCGGTTCATTGATAACTCTTCTACACCTGGAAAAGTATTGCTGTTTGTCACCTCGGGTGGAGCGGATTGGCAGCCACAACCACAGCTAAAGGTCGATGCCATCACATCAGCTTCAAGGGAGGTTTATATCGAAGACCTGGTTCAACTCATGATTGACTGGACGCTTGGGGAGACTGGCCAGAAATGGCTAACAGATAATTATCCGCTTGCGCTTTTATACTTCTCCCAGACTGATGTAAAGCTTGCTTGTGAGGCGATCGCCTTGAAAGAGGAGCAGTATCGTGCTGCATACCCGGATCTGACCAATATAATTAACCGTTCCGGGTATCAATTCTTGCGACTGAATCAGGTGTCGTCCGCCCTGAAGGTATTCAGACTAAATGTTGACCTCTTCCCGGATTCCTGGAATGTATATGACAGTTACGGCGAAGCCTTGCTGGCCAGTGGCGACAGGGAATCAGCCATACGGAATTATCGAAAAGCAATGGAATTAAATGCCAACAGTAAATCTGCCAGCAATATGCTTAAAAAATTGGATAGGAAGAATTGATTTGATCGATTATGTCTTCCTGATCAGATCCACAAGTTTCCGGTCCAGTTTATGGCCATACCACTCTTCATAATCTACATCCTGACGTCCAGAGTCCAGAATGCCAAAGTCACCCCTGAAATTCCATAAGGCAAAGCCAATATCATTGGATGAAAGAATGTCTATCACATCGCCAAACCAGGCCAGGAAGATGTCATGGGGAGTCTTGTTATAGGAACCACACTCACCACAATGGACCCCTGTTCCTGATTGGGCAAGCTTGATCCATGGTTCATAGAACTTTTCCAGCATCTCTCTGGACAGGTATTCATCTCCCACCTGTCCCGGATACTTCAGAGGGGGCAGGTTATCAATATCCTTCATGGCCCATGGGGCCTTATAATGTGAGATGATCCCCGGATAGTATCCACGGCAACTCTGACCAATGGGCAGGTGAGTTATTTCCGGAATGACCCTGGTTCCTATCTGGTTCCCATCAGCAATTACCAGGTGGTCGGGATTCTGCTTCCAGATGGCATTTGCTGCTTCCTCAATCACTTTGGCATATCTCTCTCCTGGCACATACAACTTTGAAGAGTGCTGGTTATTCATATCCTCGATCATGGCCGGCTCGTTCAGCAAATCAAAGCTGATCTTCTCCCGGGAAATATTTTTGTAACGCTCTGCCCACATGTTCCAGTGCCAGTAAAAAGCTTCCTGGGCTTCACGGTCTTTCCATAGGTTATATGGCTCATGAAATCCGGCATTAATACAATAGCCAGGTGCACGGTGCAGGTTGATACTAACATGAAGCTTATATTTATGCGCCATGTAAACCAGTTGGTCTACGCGTTCAACAGCCTCTTCATTAATGTTGAATACCTCTTCGGGTGTAATTTCCCTGCTTCTGTCAATATCCAGGTAGGAGGGATAAGCCATGGGGATCCTGACAAAATCAAATCCCCAATCCGCCATCCACTTAAAGTCTTCTTCGGTCGATCCACCATAAGATCTGTTTGGATCAGGGGAGAAAAAGTCCAGCAGGTTAAAGCCCTTCCATTTTGGAAGTGGATTCCCGCTGTTTTGAATACTCTTCGAGAAGGCAAATGCAGAACTGCCCGCTATACCTGCTGCTCCAGTCAGCAGTGCTGCCTTTTTTATAAAGTCCCTGCGATCGGAGTTAACTTTCATGAGCCTGGTTATTTCCGTTTATGACGTTTGTTGAAGTTTTTATCGCCTTTGGTTTTGGGCTTTTTGTACTTCTTTTTTTTCCTGAGATAGGATCCGCCCTGATTGGTCTTTTTGTTTTTCTCCTTCTTTTCATGAAAGGCGCCCCCTTTGATTTTAATATCAGAATCAGGTTTAAGTTTAACCTCAACTTCTCTTGGCCGTTCTTCGGGGCTTAGCTCGTTTGAAACTGCAACTTCGGGAGGAAATTCAAGGACTGGAATTTTATAATTCATCAGGGCTTCGATGGCCTCTTTTTCTGCTACTTCTTTATCGGTATAAAACAGGATTGCATGTCCCCGCTGCTCGGCCCTGCCTGTACGCCCGATTCGGTGCATGTAGTTTTCAGGGTACTGGGGCGTATCAAAATTTATCACATGGGAGATAAGCTCCAGATCCAGACCACGAGCCATCACATCGGTGGTAACGAGGATTCTGTTGATGCCCTCATCAAATTGTCTTACTGAACGGATTCTGTAGTTTTGTGATTTATTGGAATGGATCACACAGGCCTCCGGGCCATAGAACTCTTCCAGTGCTACAAACAATCTGTCAGCAATCTTTTTACCTGTTACAAACACCAGCACTTTGCTATATTCATCCTGATCTTTCAGCAGATGAATAAGCAGATTGACCTTGGTGTAAAAGTTTTTCACGTGGTAACATTGCTGAACAATATTATCCAGGGGTGTCCCGCTTACCGCAATTGATATTTTGGAAGGAACAGTAAAAAAATTATCGATAAGCGCATCAACCTCTTCTGTCATTGTCGCCGAAAACATCAAATTTTGCCTGCGCTCAGGCAGCAGATCAAATATGTTCTTCAGTTGATAGCGGAATCCAAGATCCAGCATCACATCCACCTCGTCGATCACCAGTTTTTTTACAGATTTTATGCGTAATGCCCCATTCAGCACCAGATCATATAAACGACCAGGTGTGGCTACCAGGATATCCATTCCTTCGGCAACAGCCAGAGCCTGGGTATTCATATTCGTTCCTCCATACACCCCAAGTACACGAGTATGGGTATATTTTGTAAGGCTTTCAACCTGCTCAACCACCTGCAGAACCAGTTCACGTGTAGGAACCATTATTAAAATTCGGGGGTGAATTTCCTTGGAAAACTTTAGATCCTTCAGCAGAGGGAGCATATATGCAAAAGTCTTGCCTGTACCCGTTTGCGCGATCCCAACAACATCCTTGCCAGATAGAATTATAGGATAAACTTCTGATTGTATGGGTGTTGGACTGGCAAATCCCAATTCATCAACAGCTTGATTTAACTGCTTTGAAAGGTTCAGATCTTCAAAAGATTTCATATCCACCAAATTACGCTTTTTTCCATCTTCCTGTGTTCAAAATTTTACAGAGACATTTAGATAAGATTTGCTTTGGGCTTAGCCCTGCCAGCTTCGTTGCTATACTTTACTTTAGGGTGGCCTATGAGCATAGCTGAGTAAACCTGGTGACCAGCAGGAATCCTGAACTCTTTTCGCATGGCCTTTCTTCGACTCATTGCGCTTACAATAAAACCATTAAAACAAGTTCCTAATCCCAGAGTGTTGGCATAGATGGAAGTGTAGGTAGCCCAGATATAGGCATCAGCAGCAGCCATGCCATATTTTGTCACAGGGGCATGAAACAGAAGGATGGCAGGGGCGTGGTGGCATACCTGTGACGATCCAGGAACTTGCCGTGCCATAAATTGTTTTTTATAACTATTAAAACGGGGCAAATCAAGTTTTGGCGCAAGCAGCTGGAGGATAGGCATTAAAAGTGGTGAGGTAAAAATCCGAATGGTGTTAATCAGATTTCGAGCTGAAGAATCATTTAACTTTTGAATCTCCTCTTTGGTTTTTATAATGCTAATTTCAACGGGGCGTGCGTTACTGGCCGAAGGATAGTGCTTCATATTCTCAAGCAGCAGGTAGAGCATTCCCTCATCCACCTCCTTTTTCATATAACTTCTGCAGGTTCTTATTCTGGCTGACAAGTTTTGAAAATCGCCTGGTAAGACAGTATTTGGATTAAGTTTCTTGATCACATCTTCATCGGGGAAAACAGTGGAT
>JAUVIT010000035.1 GCA_030592605.1 Bacteroidota bacterium | reverse complement strand
TCCTTCGGAATGATTCCCGAAATAATCGGACGTCTGCCCGTACTGACCTATCTGAATCCACTCAGTGCAAAGGCTCTTCGTAGAATCCTTACTGAACCCCGCAATGCCATTCTCAAGCAATATGAGAAACTCTTTGAGATGGATGGGATCAAGTTGTCGTGGGATGAGAAGGTTCTGGATTACATTGTTCAAAAGGCAGTTGAATTTAAGCTGGGGGCCAGGGGACTGCGTTCCATCTGTGAGGCTATCATGATGGATGCCATGTACGAACTGCCCTCCAAGGAAAATCCCGGCGACATTAACATTGGGATAAAGTACGCCAGGGAGAAACTGGAAAAAGCCAACCTGAAGCGCCTGAAGGCAGCCTGATGGGCAAGCCAAAGTCGGGGGTATATGTTGCGGTCATCCTTGCCATGGTTTTCTGGGGATTTAGCTTTGTTGCTTTCAAGTTTGCCATTCAATCCTTCAGACCCATTACCATTGTCTTCTTCAGGCTTTTAGTCTCCATCGTCTTCCTTTTTAGTTTTGCACTGGCCTTCAAAAGATTGAACAAGATTAAGCGAAAGGATCAAAAGTGGTTTCTATTGCTGGCCCTTGTGGAACCCTTCTTCTATTTCCTGGGGGAGGCCTACGGCCTTACCATGGTTACGGCAACGGTAGGGGCCGTTATTATCTCCACTATTCCATTGATTGTTCCTTTTGCAGCCTACTATCTGTTCAAAGAGAAACTGACTCCTATGAACTACCTGGGACTGTTCATCTCATTTGGAGGTGTGCTGCTGGTGGTGCTTACCAGAAGTGGCGGTCTGGCTGCTGACTGGAAAGGGATCCTGTTGATGTTTGTGGCGGTTCTTTCAGCGGTCAGTTATACCATGGTGGTGAAAATA
Organism: Bacteroidota bacterium; assembly: GCA_030592605.1. Taxonomy (GTDB): domain Bacteria; phylum Bacteroidota; class Bacteroidia; order Bacteroidales. The sequence continues at coordinate 9,071 of JAUVIT010000035.1, read as the reverse complement.
CTGGCAAATGATTATACACCCATCACCATTACCGCTTACCAGAGTTCTTACGGACTGCTTATGTTTATCCCGCTGTTCCTGATCTTTGAGGTTCCAAAGCTCGATTTTAGTCTGGTGACCGGACAAAGCCTCCTGGCGGTAACTTACCTTGGGGTTTTTGGTTCAGGAATCTGTTTCATACTGATTACCATTGGTATCAGGGAGCTGGGAGCCGCCAGGGCCAATATATTTGGCAACCTGATCCCGGTTGTTACTGCCATCGTCTCTTTCTTTCTTCTGAAGGAAGCCATGCCCTTTATGAAGATCCTGGGTATTTTTATTGTGATTCTGGGGCTCCTCCTCTCCCAGATCAGCAGTCTCAGGGTGAAACCAAGGTGGGGGAGGGAAGCTGTTCGTCACATTCCAAATGCCTGATCATGGCCAGCTGTGTCTTTATTGTCCAGGGAGAGGGTAAGGGACATATGTCCCAGGCACTTGCGCTGAAAGAGTTTCTTGATGAAGCAGGTCACACCGTTGAAGCTGTGCTCCTGGGAACTGGTAAGCCAGATGAGGTTCCGGACTATTTCAAGAAGGTCTTTGACCATAAACTGCGCATCTTCCGGAGTCCCTGGTTCCTGCGTACTCCAAATAAAAAGGGGATCTATGTGGGCCGTACCCTGATGTTTAACCTGTTTCATTCAGTGGGATACCTGAAAGAAATCACCAGGATCAGAAGGGAGATTGATGCGCTTAAACCCGATGTAATTTTCAATTTTTATGAGTTGCTGGGTGCTCTGGCCATGCGTAAAGCAGCACCCGGAATCAGAAAAATAAGCCTGGGGCACCATTTTTATATACATCTGAATAAGGAGCTTTTTAAGACGGGGCCGGTGTGGCACAGAGCTTTACTGAAGATGCATTCCAATCTGATTATGAAGTCCTGCAACAGAGTACTTGCACTCTCTTTCAGGAACGAGCAGGGGAGTGCAGCTATTCAGGTAGTCCCTCCCCTGGTACGCAGGGAATTCAGAGAGATGCATTATGTGCCGGGCGACAGTTATCTGGTTTATCTTCTTCAGGAAGGATTCTTTTATGAGCTGGTGCAGCTTGCCAGGAGTATCCCCGGGTTCCAGGCAGATCTGTTTACCTCATTGACTCCTGCCATTGAAATTCCGGAAGGAATCAGGATTCATTCCTATGATGCAAAAAAATTCAGTAAATTGATGGCTTCCTGTAAGGGACTGATTACCACAGCAGGGTTTGATAGTGCCGCTGAGGCTGCCTGCCACGGGATTCCCCTTGCGGTCATCCCCTCGCACAATCACTTTGAACAGAGATGTAATGGCACTGATATCACAGCAAAGGGGATCGGGGTATCGGTTTCTCAGATAGATCAAGGGATCCTGGAGAAGATGAAACCAAAGGATGCCAGGGAATACAGGGCCTGGGTGGATCAGGCTGGTGAGACGATTATAAATAGTATGAAGGAATAATATAGCCTGTAGATTGGCGTTTAATAGGATATGATTCGGGGTAAGATTATCACACTGTTTTTATTGTTGCTTTGCCAGATAGCTCTGGCTCAGAAAGGGGGAGAATCTACCTACAGTTTCCTCGGCCTTGCCAATGCAGCCAGGGTTGCTGCCCTTGGAGGAGAGGTGGTTTCTCTCAGGGATGGTGACATTAACATGGTGTTTCACAACCCGGCTCTTCTTACTTACGAAATGCATAACAATCTAAGCCTGAATTATGTGAACTATTTTGCCGGGGTGAACTATGGGTATGCATCCTATGCATATTCTGTGAGTGATATTGGTAATTTTGGAGCAGGAATGCACTATGTGAATTACGGTACCTTTGACAGGACCGATGAATTGGGTAACATCCAGGGAACATTCAAGGCCTCTGAATACGCTCTTAACCTGTTCTACTCAAGGAGTTTTCTGGATTCGGCGCTTACGGCAGGAGTGAACCTGAAACCCATCTATTCATCACTGGAGCAATACACCTCTTTTGGTCTGGCCGTGGACCTGGGAGTTAGCTACCACCTTTCCAGTTCCCTGACAACCTTTGGCCTGGTGCTGAAGAATATGGGTGCGCAGATTACCTCCTATACCGCGAACAGGGAAAGTCTGCCTTTTGAGATCCAGGCAGGAATTACCCAGGGACTGGCACATGCACCCTTTCGTTTTACACTCACATTCCAGCACCTGGAGCGGTGGGATCTGAGCTATACCCTTCAGGATGATGATGTAAGCTTCTCAGGTGGAGATAGTGAGACGAGTGAATTTGATGCATTCGCAGATAATCTGATGCGTCATGTTGTTTTGGGTACTGAGTTTCTTATAGGAAAGAATTTCCATGTGGACCTGGGGTATAACTACAAACGAAGAAAGGAGATGAAAGTCAATTCCCGCCCTGGTATGGTCGGTTTCTCTGCGGGATTTGGATTCCGGGTCTCCAAGTTTCATTTTTCATTTGGACGAGCATCATATCACCTGGCTGGAGGCACCAGTCATTTCTCATTAACTACCAATCTATCTGAATTTTACAGATAGATAACTTGAACTAAACTAGCGTGGGACAGGAAAAAATAATTATTGCACTTGACGGGAACTCCTCCTGTGGGAAGAGTACCTATGCCAAACTGATTGCTGCCGAACTGGGTTATTCCTATATCGATACAGGCGCCATGTACAGGGCGGTAACCCTTGCAGCCATGGATGCAGGGCTTTTTACTGATACCGATGCACCCCCTTATAGCAGAATAGAGTCACTGCTTGGTCCTATGGAATTAAATCTGAAGCATAACCCTGACAAGCAACGTACCGAGATATTTCTGAATGGCAGAATGGTTGAAGATCTTATACGCGGTATGGATGTCTCTGCACATGTCAGTTATATTGCAGCTATTTCAGCTGTTCGAAGGCTTATGGTGGAGTATCAGCGGATGCTGGGCATTGAAAAGGGAGTGGTGATGGATGGACGCGATATCGGAACCGTTGTATTTCCAGATGCAGCCATAAAGATCTTTTTGACCGCGTCCGTGGAAGTACGGGCAGGAAGACGATACAGGGAATTAATTGAAAAAGGGATGGCTGCCAACTTCAGTGATGTGCAACAGAACCTGGAGAAGCGTGATCGTATTGATTCGAACCGCGCCGATAGTCCCCTGAAAATGGCAGATGATGCCATCTTGCTTGATAATAGTGAGATGACCCTGGAAGAGCAGATGACCTGGTTCAGGAAGCTTTATCAGGAAGTAAGATCCGGAGCAGATGAAAAAGATTGAAATAGACCCGGGAGCAGGTTTCTGCTTTGGAGTGGAGGAGGTGATAAAGACCGCCGAAATGGGACTTCGGGAAGGAGAAACCCTTTATGGACTGGGAGATATGGTGCATAATGCAGCAGAGGTTAGACGGCTGCAAATCCTTGGATTGAAGACCATTGATCATAAGCAGCTAAGCAATCTCCCTCCCGGAAAGGTCTTGTTCCGGGCACATGGTGAACCTCCCGAAACCTACCTTATAGCGAAGCAAAACGGGGTGGAAGTGATTGACGGTACCTGTCCCATTGTGGCTAAGTTGCAGATAAAGCTTAAAAAAGCGTATGATGCCATGGATCGCAGAACCGAACAGATGGTGATCTTTGGTAAGCCCCAGCACCCCGAGACCATTGGGCTGCTTGGCCAGGTAAATGGCGATGCCCTGGTAGTGAGCTCAGTTGAAGAAGTTTCGGCGATCGATCCCCATAAGAAGGTCTTCCTCTTTTCCCAGACCACCATGGACCCTGAACAGTTTAAAGAGGTGGAGCGGGCTCTGGAGGAACATCTCCAGAAGAATTCCGGGGAAGAAGCATATGTTCATTTCCGCTCGGATTGTACCATCTGTGGACAGATGAAAAAGAGGAAACCCGGACTCTCCACTTTTGCACATCAATATGATGTGATGTTATTCGTGAGCGGTAAGAACTCGTCAAACGGAAAAATGTTGTACGAATATTGCAAGTCCCTTAACCCGGTGAGCTACTGGATCAGTGGATGGGAAGAGGTTGAAAAGCAGTGGTTTGACGCTTGCGAGAGTATCGGGATCAGTGGTGCTACTTCCACCTCGAGGGCCCAGCTGGAGTTAGTGATGGAAGAGGTAAAAAAGTTAACTGCTTCTTAATACAAATTTCTTAATTTTGCAGTGTTTTAATGACCTGGTAACATGGGAAAAATCAAAAGAATAGGAGTGCTTACCTCAGGAGGAGATGCACCCGGAATGAATGCGGCCATCAGGGGCGTAACCCGTACGGCTCTCTACTACGGAATGAAAGTTACCGGGATCCGTTATGGTTATCACGGGATGATTCATAATGATCTTGTTGAGATGAAAGCCAACAGTGTGAGTAATATACTGGCAAGGGGCGGAACCATCCTGAAGACCGCCAGGAGCAAGGAGTTTATGGAAGCCGAAGGACGCAAGCTCGCCTATGAGAATCTCAAAGCTGCTGAGATTGATGCTGTGGTAGTCATTGGAGGTGATGGATCACTGACGGGAGCCAGAGTATTTTGTGACGAATATTATGACATTCCCTTTGTGGGGATTCCGGGAACCATCGACAATGACATTTATGGCACCGACTACACCATTGGATATGATACTGCATTGAATACAGTGGTTGAAGCCGTGGATAAGATCAGGGATACAGCAGGAAGCCACAACAGGCTCTTCTTTATTGAGGTGATGGGCCGGGATGCAGGTTTCATTGCCCTGAGTAGTGGAATCGCCTGTGGTGCTGAGGCCATCCTGATACCGGAGGTCCACGGGCAGGTTAGCAACCTGAAGGAATACCTTCAGAAAGATTTTAAGAGGAATAAGTCCAGCAATATCGTTATCGTGGCAGAAGGAAATGAGTCGGGGGGAGCCTTTGCCATTGCAGAGAGTGTTAAGGATGACTTTACGGATTTTGATGTACGCGTTTCTGTACTGGGTCATATTCAAAGGGGTGGCACCCCGTCGGCCCATGACAGGGTAGTAGCCGGTAAGCTGGGCTTTGCCGCAGTAGAAGCTTTGATGGATGATCAGAAGAGTGTGATGGTTGGCTACCATAACAACGAAATTGACCAGGTTCCATTCAGAAAAGTGATCAAGCTTAAGAAGAAAGTGGATCCCGACCATCTGCAGATGGTGGAGATTCTCTCTATATAAAGCATCCTCTTTTTTTTGTACATTACCATCTATGTCCCGACCGGATCTGTATGCCCAGGTGATATTGCCCCTGGCCGTTGAGGGCTTCTATACCTATCAGGTACCCGAAGCCTTGAAGGAGCGTCTTGTGACCGGTAGCCGGGTCCTCGTACCTTTTGGAAAAAAGCGTATCTACAGTGCCATTGTCCACTCCATTCAAGAGGAAAGTCCCGAAGGTTTTCAAGCCAAACTCATTCTGGATTTGCTCGATGACACACCCCTTGTAAGCCGTGAGCAGCTTGCCCTGTGGGACTGGATCTCGGCCTACTATATGTGCACTCCGGGTGAGGTGATGCGTGCTGCACTTCCTTCTGGATTAAGACCTGAGAGTGAATCAAGGGTTCAGTTCAACTACCGGTATGAGGATGAGCAGGTACTGGACCAGCATCTCAGGTTGTTGCTGGAGGTAGTAAAGGAACAGGGTGAAGTAACGATAGGCGACCTTCAGTTGGCAGAGGTCTCCAGGAATCCCGTAAACCTTTTAAAAAGATTGGTGGAGATGGGGGCAGTGGAGATCAATGAATTTGTCCGTCATGGTGCCCCTCAGAAATCGGTAATCTACCTCCGTTTTTCAGAAGTTTACAGGAAGAGTGAAGCGCTCCATGCATTGCTGGATCAACTGGCACGGGCACCCCGTCAAAAAGAATTAGTGGAGCGGATTTTATCCCGTACGGGTACCGGAGAGAAGGATCTTGAAACCGCACTGAAGAAGAGGGAAATTATCACGGAAGCTGGTGATGCCGGTGCAGTGACGGCCCTGGTTAAGAAAGGGGTGCTGGAGCAGATTGAGAAGGAAGAGCTTTGGAAGGGTGAGCATGAAAAGGATTCACCGGCCAGGGCAAATCCCCTGAATGATGAGCAAGAGAAGGGCTTAAATGAAATCAAAGAACAGTTTCTGTCCCACCAGGCTGTATTGTTGCATGGGGTTACTTCCAGCGGAAAAACAGAGCTCTACATTCATCTGATCGGGGAGATGCTGGACCAGGGCAAACAGGTGCTTTACCTGCTGCCTGAGATTGCACTAACCACTCAGATAATCCAGCGAGTCCGAAGGGTCTTTGGAAGCAGGGTAGGGATATTCCATTCCAGGTACAGCGATTCAGACCGGGTTCATGTTCACAGGAACCTGATGGGGCTGACCGACGATGACACATATGGAGTGGTGATAGGGGTTCGTTCGGCCATCTTTCTTCCCTTCACAAATCTGGGACTGATCATCATCGATGAGGAACATGAAAATACCTACAAGCAACATGATCCTGCTCCCAGGTATCATGCACGGGATACAGCCCAGGTGCTTGCTCTTCACCACAATGCAAGGGTATTGATGGGAACAGCCACCCCATCGTTCGAAACCCTTTACAATGCCCGCACCCAAAAGTATGGCTATGTCACCCTCTCTTCGCGTTTTGGAAATGTAGAGCCACCCGAGATGATCCTGGCCGACACCAAGGTCGCTACCAAACGAAAGCAGATGGTCTCTCATTTTACCCCCCAGCTGATGCAGGCCATTAAGGACGCCCTTGCTGCAAAGGAGCAGGTGATTCTTTTTCAGAACCGGAGGGGATTCTCCCACTATATTGTCTGTAATGATTGCGATCATATTCCCATATGTAAGCGTTGCGATGTAAGCCTGACCTACCATCGAACCAGCGGAAAACTGGAATGCCACTATTGCGGGCACAAGGAAAACATGCCCCTGGCATGTCCCTCTTGCGGACATACCAATATGACTATGAAGGGCTTTGGTACCGAGAAGATCGAAGATGAGCTAAGCTTGATATTTGAGGGAATCAGGGTGGGTCGCCTTGATACTGATACGGCCCGGTCGTTAAATAGAACCCGGACCATGATTCGCCAGTTTGAGGAGGGGAGCCTGGATATACTCATTGGCACCCAGATGCTCTCCAAAGGACTTGATTTCAGCAATGTAACCCTGGTGGGCGTGCTGGATGCGGATCAGATGCTTCATTTCCCCGATTTCAGGGCATTTGAACGGAGCTTCCAGTTGATTTACCAGGTTAGCGGCAGGGCCGGGAGAAGAAAGAAGCGGGGGAAAGTGATTGTTCAGACCATGGACCCCGGACATCCGGTGATTCAGTATATCAGCAACAACGACTTCGAGGGCCTCTATGAGGACCAGATGGAGGAGCGCCAGCTTTTCGGCTATCCACCTTTCCGACGAATGATACGTATTAGTTTCAGGCATAAGATTCCTTCCATTCTGGACGGTGCCACAGATCTGATTGCACGTGAATTGAAGGATATCTTCTCCACCCGGGTGCTGGGTCCCCAGTACCCTCCTGTAAGGAAGACCCACAACACCTTTCAAAAACAAATCATCCTGAAGATCGAAAAGGAGGCCTCCTATGAGCGGGCCAGGGAGTTGCTAAAAGAGGTTCTGAACGGACTCTCCGGCAACGAAGTATTTCGCTCGGTCCGAATCTCTGTGGATGTGGATCCCTATTGAGTAATAGTTTTTTATAATGCCTTTGTATTGTATTCATAACAACCGAACCTCATTTTTAATGAGGTGAGAGCGAAGCGGCTAGATTTGGAAACAAATGAAACTATATGTACGTTTGCGCAGATTTATATTAGGCCATGTTTGAGTCCACAGATTTTAAGCACGTATTTGACCAGTTTACCAACCTGAAAATACTGATCATAGGAGATGTAATGATCGACACCTACCTCTGGGGTAATGTGGGACGAGTATCCCCGGAAGCCCCGGTGCCCGTTGTTTCAGGAGTGATTGAGGAAAACCGTCTTGGGGGAGCAGCCAATGTGGCCCTTAATATCAAAGCTTTGGGGGCAGTGCCTATTCTTTGCTCAGTCATAGGTGATGATGACCGTGGCAAGCTGATCCTGGAGTTGATGGAGGAGCAGCTCTTGACCGATATTGGCCTGGTGGTAGATAAGCAAAGAGTGACCACACAAAAAACCCGGATCATCAGCCGGAACCAGCAATTGCTACGGGTGGATGAGGAGATGGATATATTCCTGAGTAGAAGGGTACAGGAGGAGTTCCTTGAATTGATTTCCAGCCTGCTTGAGAGTGGAGGAATCGATGCGATTATCATGCAGGATTATGATAAGGGTGTACTGACCCCCAGAGTGATCTCGGAAGTGATCAGTGCATCTGAAAGGGTAGCCGTACCGGTCCTGGTCGATCCCAAGTTCAGGAGCTTTGATCTCTATAAGAAGGTGAAGCTCTTCAAACCCAATTATAAGGAGCTGGTGAAGGGTCTGGATCTCGATATTAAGAAGAAAGAGATAAGCAAACTCGCTGTTGCAGTTAAGAAATTTCAAAAGAAGCAGCAGATCGAGAATCTGTTGGTTACGCTTAGCGATCAGGGAATACTGACTTCCGGTAATGGGGAGCATGTGCATATTCCGGCTGTAGAAAGAGAAATTGCAGATGTTTCCGGTGCTGGCGATACAGTGATTGCAGTTGCTTCCCTTTTCATGATAGCGGGCCTTCCGCCCGCTGAAGTGGCTGCTATCTCCAATCTGGCTGGCGGACTTGTGTGCGAAAAAGCTGGAGTGGTTCCTGTCAGTTCTGAGATGTTGCTGGATGAATGCAACGAGCACTTTAAAAGTTTATAAAGTTTTGGTATTTTTGCCATCTAATTCGGGGTATAGCGCAGCCCGGTAGCGCGCGTCGTTCGGGACGACGAGGTCGTGGGTTCAAATCCCGCTACCCCGACACTACAGGACATCTTCCACTCGCTGGGCGGTGTCCTTTTCTATCCCGTCCCGCCGTGCGAGGCATTTCCGCCTGCTGCGGTTTTTTCCGGGGGCATAGTAATTTTGATTCCTTCAATAATAGTAATTGACTCCATCAAGAGCAAAAGCACT
>JAUVIT010000195.1 GCA_030592605.1 Bacteroidota bacterium | reverse complement strand
GGGTCCGGATTCCATCTCCATCATGCGTTGAGTAACGCTGGATATTAAAGATCATGGTGCAGTACGATTGTGTTCAGTACTACAAAGATAATAACTTTCATATGAAAGCAAAATGACTTTCGTATAAAGTTATAACTTAAAGCGCCATAATCTTGAGAGAGGCAATCGGCATTCCTGAGTCCATCAACTGAATAATATAGATCCCGGGAGAAAGTGATGCGCGTGACAAGTAGTAGGTTTTATATGTATGCTCCCTGATTTCCTGAACAATTCTGCCATGCATATCCCTGATAATCAAGAAGACATCTGCATTAATGCTTTCAGATACTGTAATAATGGTCTCATGATGAAAGGGGTTGGGAGCAGCTTCCAGCTTTACTACTACTGGATGAGAAATACGATCCTGCAAGCCGGTGCCTATCAATTTGCCATCAGTCACATTGATTGACACTCCAGCTTGCGGTAAGCAGTTATAATGGATGAAGCGTCCCAGACTGTCCTCCTGAACCTTCATATAGTCCATTTCGCCTTGTGGACCCACAGTAACTGTATCTTCCATCCAGCTTGCGGGCAACGCGACCCTCAGGGTCAGTTCCACATTAAAAATGGAATCCACCAGTCCATCATCAACCTCAAATGAGAAGTGCCCGGGTTGCGCACCCATATCATCAGTCTCTAACTGAAAAAATTTAAGTGCATTTCGCTCCCTTATATATTTATAAATACGTTCATGAGTATCAATCCAGAGCTCTCTGTTTAGAGCATCCTGCACTGTTTCTCTGAAAAGTTCCCTGCTGTAGGTATAAATCAGTGATTCTTCATCAAAGGGCTCATCCAGCATATCATGGTACATCAAAGGAAGATAGGTGCCATAAGTTTCAGCTATGGCGAGCAGATTATCCACATAGGCAGGGGAGGTTGTGCTTAAAATAGGCCACGATTTAAGCGCAAAAAAGTCATAGGGTGTGGCCAGATTAAAACCAAACTGGCTGCTTCGGGCCGTATAGAAGTACTGAGAAATGTATTCCAGGGTCTCATAACGGAAACTTCCAAATGGAATGGACATGGAGGTCGTATACTGATCAAAACGTTCATTTAGAAGCTCCACCGAGCTTGAAAGCAGCTGTGTAAGTGAGTCCAGATCGCCCGATTCTGTTAGAAAGCCCAGGTTGGCGTGGTTTGGTGTATGGGAGCCGATCTCATGACCTTTGTCTTTATATTCCCTTACCAGGTTGGTGCTGGCCAGCTCTCCGTCATATATGGCACTTGTATCGGTGAAAATATAAAAAGTCCCTTTCAGTCCGGCCGCTTCCAATTCCGCTGCTCCATGCTCAAATGCTCCCCTGTAACCATCATCAAAAGTAAATGAGACTGCTCCCTGACTATCATACTTCCAGGTTGTTACGCTAAGCACCGGCTGATGAAAAAAAGATCCGCTCTGTACTGCTATTATATCGGCCATTAAAAGGGTTCCCGCTTCAGCTGTGTAAGCCATTTCAGGAGCTTTAAAGCTGCTTAGTTCACTCTCCAATACCAGGATCTCCTGGCTGCCTGTACCCGCATTATCATAGAAGAGAGCCAGATCTGTTGCTGTATCGCCGGCAAAATTACCTGCTTCAGCATGTAGCACACTGGTGAGTAAGGGCTCCGTATCCGTAAAGGAATTATAGTCCATGGGTGAGAGCTGGCCGGCTGTTGATCCTTCAAAAACCGTTATAATAAGATCCTGATCGAGCGGATTTTCATGCAGGACTGCCATATCGGAAGAGCCATCCAGGTTATAATCCCCTGGAAAGGCAAACTTCATATTTGTGAAATCGTAGGATGCTTTGGTAGCATCATAAGCAACAGGAAGTAGTGAAAAAGCGCTGCCTTCGGATTCAAACAGAAAAACAGACTGTTTGGTTTCTGGCGCTGTTCCGAAATAGTTGTAAAAGACAGCGATGTCTGGCTTTTCATTATCATTGAAGTCACCCGGACAGGCAAATTTCAGGGCTGTAAAGTCAAAATCACTCCGTTCACAGGTGTACCAGACAATGGGATCGGAAAAGCCTGAACCGTCCGACTGCAATACATAGATGGTCAAGAGCTCCGAACTGTGATCATTGTAATACAGTGCGATATCACAAAATCCATCCAGGTTATAATCACCTGCCACAGCAAAGTCAACATAGTCAAAGCTTAAATCCGAATCCGGAATCGAAAACCAGCTTCCTGAAGGCAAGAAACGATTCCCCTTGGAACGACTGACCTGTACCACCGAGCAGGTAAATGCTGGATTCATATTGGGTGTATAGAGCAGGTCCTCAAACAGGGCGATTTCATCCAGCCCATCCCCGGTAAAATCGCCTGAAACTGTCAGATGAGGATGACTTTCATACAAATCAGCATTTCTCGCATGAAAAGCTTCACTCATGGAGAATCCCGATGCATCGTCTGTAAATAACAGGTGGGAAACTGTTTCGTCGTGTCCGACATAGATGGCAGCCAGGTCAGTGGACTGAGCAGCCGAAACTGCTGGCAGTGCCAGGCAAAACGCAAGTATATAGATAAGGATTCTTTGATTCACGCAAGCGAAATTAATGATTAGCTAACAAAACTAGGAAGAAAGAGTTGAAAAAGACTCATACTTAACTGTTATCTTTATGTATGAATGAATGATTGAATGAATGATTGAATGACAAACTGAGCTAAGGGAAAAATGATGCTTCCCATTCTGATCTCTATATTGCTAACCATGGGTACGGTCACAGACCAGTGGCTGCCGCAGGAGACTTCCCATGTAATTTCAGACAGCACATCCTACTGGAAGGGATATACCCGCTACCATTTCCAGCTTGATAACAGGGAAGCCTTTGTTACTGCTCCCAACAAGGCCCCGGACACTAAAGAATGGATCTGGAGAGCCAGGTTCCCGGAATGGCATACCGAAATGGATGAAATACTTCTTGATAAGGGGATTTTTATTGCATATATCAATACGAACAATATGTTTGGAAGTCCCCGTGCAATGAAGGTTTGGGATGAGTTTTACATATACATGGTGAATGAACTTGGCTTTGAGCCCAAGCTCTCCCTGGAGGGAGTCAGTCGTGGAGGCCTCTTTGTGTTCAACTGGGCAAAACGGCATCCCTGGAGAGTACACTCTATCTATACTGAGGCCCCGGTTTGTGATTTTAAAAGTTGGCCGGGAGGAAAAGGGTCCGGGGAAGGGGACAGACGATCCTGGGAAATACTGAAAAAAGAATATGGATTTCAGAATGATGAGCTGGCCTTCTCTTTTGATGACAATCCCATGGATAATCTGGAATCTCTTGCACTGGCTAAAGTCCCCATGCTGAGTATGATCGGCTTGAATGACCAGGTGGTCCCTCCTTCGGAAAACATATATATACTCAATGAAAGATATGTCAAAGCGGGGGGGAGCTCAACCCTCATCCCCTGCACAAGGGGAGAAGAGGAGCTATTAGGACATCATTTTACCATTGAAACACCAGAGCTTAGTGCAGAATTTATTCTCTCAAATATTAACCGATCTGTACTACCCCTGTTCTCCAGAGAATTCCACAGGTCAGAAGATGGCCTGGGAAATTCAAAGATTAAATTTGAGAGGGAGAAACAAGGAACCGTAGCTTTTCTCGGTGGCTCAATAACGCAGAACGGGGGATGGCGCGACAGCGTCTGTACCTATCTGCAACAACGCTTCCCCCAAACCCAATTCACCTTTATTCCCGCTGGAATTTCATCCATGGGAACTACCCCGGGTGCTTTCAGACTACAGCGAGATATTCTGTCCAAAGGACCTGTTGACCTGCTTTTTGTGGAAGCTGCGGTGAATGACGCCACCAACGGAAGAAGTAAAAAAGAACAAATCCGTGGTATGGAGGGAATCATCAGGCACACACTCAAGGACAATCGGGCTGCGGATATTGTGGTCATGCATTTTGTAGACCCGGATAAAATGGAAACCTACAACCGGGGAGAGACACCTGAAGTTATTGCGAATTTTAATCTGGTTACGGCTCACTACAAGCTTGGAACCATCAATCTTGCCAAAGAGGTCACTGACAGGATCAACAACGGGGAATTTAACTGGGAAGAAGATTTTATAAACCTGCATCCCTCGCCTTTTGGTCAAAGTATCTATTTCCACTCCATGAAGAGCTTTCTTGAGTCGCAATATACCCAGGTTGACGAGAACAGGAAAAACATCATAAACCATCCTTTTCCGGAAACTTTGGATCCCTACTGTTACGATGGAGGAAGAATTATCCCTTTCGCGGAAGCTACAGAAACGCAAGGATTTGAACATATTACCAATTGGTCCCCTCCGAATAATACTGCTACCAGAAAAGGCTATACACATGTGGACATGCTTGTGGGAAAACATCCGGGAGACAGCTTCACTTTGCACTTCGAAGGAAAGGCCGTTGGAATTATGGTGGCAGCCGGACCGGATGCGGGCATGATAGAGATTAATATTGATGGGGGCCAAACCCGGACCATAGACCTCTTTACCTTATGGAGCAGTCAGCTCTATCTTCCCTGGTACTATACCCTGACCTCTGAACTGGAACCCGGGCCTCACATACTGAAAGTAGAAATATTAAATGACAGAAATGAAAACAGCGTGGGAACCAGCTGCATTATTAAGTCCTTTTATGTGAATGAATAAAACACATATGTAATGAAAAGAATTATTGTTATTTCCTTTAGCCTCATTCTTAGCTTAGCGGCATTTTCACAAGCCTACGAAAATACCTGGGAATCACTGGACTCGAGGCCCATTCCCAGCTGGTTCGAGGATGCAAAATTCGGGATCTTCATCCACTGGGGAGTCTACTCGGTTC
>JAUVIT010000296.1 GCA_030592605.1 Bacteroidota bacterium | reverse complement strand
CAGGACGATCTGGAAACCAGGCTGGAACTGGGTGAATATGGTTTTAACACATATACTGGCTGGGATGAAGTTGGCGGCCTCCTTGGAGATGCGCTGAGTGGTGAAGGTGCACTGGCAGGAGAGAATGCTGTGAACAGGAAGGAGAATATGGTGATTAAGGTGACCGGAAATACTGCCTGGCTCACCTACGATAATATCTGGGAATGGACCATCGATGGCAACAAAGGGGGCTATAGCAATATTCAGGTAACTTTTCTGGAAAAGATTAAAGGGGAGTGGAAGATCTCATTTGCTGCCTACTACAGCAAACCGCAGCTCTAGAATCTTTTCGGAAAAAATCAGTTCTCCAGAGAGGTAAATTTTGGATCCGTCCAGACAATAGCTTCCTCTCTTTCAATTCTTGCAAAGGCTATATTGTCGGACATGTAAAACAGCCTGTCGCTCATGGCGACAGTGTCAATGAGATTTTGACTCTTGCCTTCGGTAAACTCTTGAATCACATCATCCAGGTTTGAGAATGAACATCCTGTCATGAAATAGTTCCCCCTGCCAAGGTCTTCTGAATGGCCCGTCATCTCAAAATTAACATTCGAATAAGCGTTCTCAACAGGCAGTGGCATGTTGGAAGCCAGATGTCTTGAACCATGTAGCCCCATCTCTTCACCACTAACCGAGGCAAACAGGATCGTTCTGCCCGGTTGATAATTGTTCTCGTGGAAGGTTTGAGCTAGCCCCAGCAGGGTACAGGTACCTGCTGCATTGTCGTCCGCTCCGTTATAAATGGAATCACCCTCCACAGCCTTTCTTATCCCCACATGATCAAAATGGGCTGAGATGATAATAAATTCATCTTTCTTCCCGGGATCTGTGCCTTCAATGATCCCAACCACATTTCTTTCATTGTAGGTACCGCCTCCTCTTCTGGAGTTGAATGTGTAGGGCTGGAGCAGCTTACCATCCGGCGATCCAGTTAGCAGCTTCTTCCATCTCGGGAGAACCATTCTGCCTTCCCTTCATTTGATCCGAGGCCAGAAAACTTACCCACTCTTCAAGTTCACCTGCGCTTATGGCATATTTTTCATTTGCACTCTGTGCATGGATGGATTGGGAAGCCAGAAACAGAATAGGGAGTATTGATACGAGGATTTTTTTCATAGGAAGCGAAGATACACAAATCATCATCCTATTCATCCTTCAAAGTGATGGCCGGCCTGGTATGAGCAGCACGAAGAGTCTGGGAGCTAATGGTAAGGAGTCCCGACGATCATTATGGAGATCAGACATTTTTTGTCAAGGTTTCAGATATAGTTGGCTCTGTGAGCCAGGGTCAGGATCATGATGTGCGTGGTTTACGAGTGTATGACGGGGGTGAATGGGCAGAATTCACCATGCGCTTCGACTATATGATGAAAAGGATAGATGATTAGCACTTAGCTATCCCTGCAGCAATCCTTTCTCCTTGAGCGAATCTTTGATCTCCTTGTGGTATTTCCAGAATTTAAGTTCTATTTTTCTAATTATCTTCTGGAATTCAGGCAGGTCATTTACACTCTCGAAAAGGGGATCGTCAAATCCCATAAAAAGAATGTACCAGTAGGGATACTTCTCCTGTTGGGAGAACTGTTCCATGTAAGCAAGGGCCCTTTCTGTATCACCCATATAAGAATAATAGGCCGCCAGGCTAAGGTGCCTGTAAATGGATGGATCGTTTTCGGCAAACTCCAGGTATTCCTGGAAATATTCTTTAGACTCCTTTGTCATGCCTAGTTCTGCCAAAATCAGCCCCATTTTAGCTTTTTCACCGCTGTACAGATCCATTCCCTGTGCTTCAGTGATCTCAAACATTTGACTAAAATAGTCCAGGGCACTTTCATAATCCTGCATGAAATAGCAGATAACACCAAGCTCCTTCAGAATATCATGTCTGGAAGGATCTTTCTTTAATTCCTCCATAAGCAGCTCTTTTGTTTGCTGCAAACTCGAGCCTCCGGCCAGCAGTATATAGGGCCTTAAGAGTTTGGCATAATAGTTCTCAGGATTGTATTGAAGCGAAATATCAAGGTAATTCTTTGCTTCATTAACAAAGCCCGTTTGCATCAGGGCATTACTCAGATGCAGGTAGATGTAACCGGCATCCACAGAATCGTGAGCCGCAATATCCAAATCTATTCCCATCAGCGCATATTCCAGGTATTTCTCCGTATCGGGTACAAACCTTGTATAGTAATCCGCCAGAATATTTATTATCCGTGAAGAATTGGGGTGGTATTCCAGCGCCTTCTCAAGATAAGGAAGAGCCAATTCATATTCTCCCCTGATATTGTGGAAGGTGGCTTTGGCGATGAGGCTCTGTGGAAGTTTGGGATCAAGCAACAGGGCCTTGTCTGCGTAATAAGTAATCTGATCCAAATGTTTCTTCTCCAGTTGGTACATATCCATGAAGGCATAGGCGATCGCTATATCGGCATGAGCAAGTGCAAACTCCGGATCCAATTCAATGGCTTTCTGAAAATAGGGAATGGCCTCTTCCAGACCTTCACGCGTTCCCCTTTGAAAGGGATCCAGGCCTTTCAGAAAATAGTCATAAGCCTCCAGATTATTGGTGGGTACTTTCTCAATCTGTGCAGCCTCTTCTGGAGTTATGATGGCCTCGATTGCAGTTGCAATGCTTCTGGCCACCTCCAGCTGCAGCTCAAAAATATCGTCGGCCTCTCTTTTATATCGCTCCGCCCAGAGATGTTTATCGGTAGAAGCTTCGATCAGCTGGATGTTCAGCAGGATCTGATTACCTATCTTTTGTCCGCTACCCTCAACCAGGTAACTGGCATTTAATTCTCTGGCAATTTCCGGGGTGGTAAGGGGATTGTTTCGATACTTCTCCACCGAAGTGCGGCTGATGACCCGCAGGTCCTCAATCTTCTGAAGGTTGTCAAGAAGAGATTCCATCAATCCATTGATCAGATAAATGTTGGTGGAATCGTTGCTGTCATTTTTAAAGGGCAGTACTGCAATGGATTTTTCAAGATCTAAGGGTACCTGCTTCCGGCTTGATCGGGGAAATAGTTGTAGAACGATGAGCGAGATAATCACTACAAAACTGATAAAACTTGCAATCTTCCAGCCTCTTGTTTCAGGCTCTCTCTCCTCTTTTACTGTGTGTTCGGCCTTTGTCTTCACCCATCCGCCCTCAGGATGTACGTCGTAGATCCAGGAAAGAACCACGGCAATTATAAAGCCAATGCTAAGCAACACAATGACCAGGGAGAGGGTCCAGTCGGGAAGTCTCAGTGGCTCTATAACAATAGACAAGAGCTCCAGGGTCACAAAAGCTGCGGCCGCATACACGGAAATCACACGTACCACCTTTCTGCGCTTCAGTTCCTGAAAGAAATTGGAGGGTCTGCCAATCAGATTAGCTGAAGGGCCGGAGCTACCTTTACCCACGTCCCCGGGGGGATATCCATAATGTTCGCGGAAACATTTAATAAAGTAGGAGGTGCTGCTGAAGCCCACCTGATAGGAGACCTCGGAAACATTCAGAGATT
>JAUVIT010000315.1 GCA_030592605.1 Bacteroidota bacterium | reverse complement strand
TCCTGCTTGAAAATGAGGCCAAAGAGCGGAACATACACCTGACTATGGAGATGAAGGAGGCCGGAACAGAGCTATATGCAGATCTGCGGCAATTTGAGATGATCCTGGTGAACCTATTGAAAAATTCCTTTGATTCCTTCCCGGAAACAAAGCAGGACAGGCATGTTAAGATCCTGACGCAAATGATAGGGAATAGGGTGCTGGTAAAGGTGGAGGACAATGGTGATGGCATTGCTCAAGAACTCATCGACCAGGTCTTTGTGCCTTTCTTTTCTACCACGGAGCATGGCTCCGGAATAGGGCTAAGCCTGGCACGTCAGGTCATGAATATGCATGAGGGTTCCATTTATCTGGAATCTATAGCAGGTGAGGGAACCACAGTCACACTTGCATTTTAATTGGAGGAGGATCCACTTGATTATTTTGTCTCCAGCCAGAGCCATTGAAAACTCAGTTCCTCGTCCTTTTCGGGTTTGAATTCCAGGGTGATATCGTAATATCCGGGTTCTGAAAATTCCAGTTGCCCCAAGCGGTGTGCGTTGAAGCTTTCGATCTGCCAGTTGCTGTTGGGCTCACCTACAAATCGGCCCGTGTTCTGAAAGGTGTCGGATAGCTTTGCCGATTCCGATTTCGCAGTGATTTTCCCTGAGTCCTCTTTTCCCTCGAAAGCATATGATACATCGCAGTACACAGTCATAGCTTTGTTCATATAAATCCGCCATTGATAACTGCTCTTTTCAGTCACCCGTATATGTGCCGGAACTGTTCCTCTGCGTCCAGGGGCTTGAATCTGCATATTGCCCTCTGATTTTAAGGCATTTTTCGGGGTAAAAGAAAAGCCTCCATAGACCGATTGTGCCACCAGGCCATCTTCGATGGTAGGGTAGGATGCATACTCCAGGACCACCACCGATACCAGCGGGTCGGGAGCCTCGGCAGGCAAATCAAGTTCAGTTACTACCCCCTTACCTGAGAAAGACAGGGTAGTCTCAGGACTGGCCAGAAGGTAGGCTTTTACAAGTTTTTCCCTGATCCCTGTTACCGGGAGCTTATGACTTAAGGGCCAGTTGTAAACATGCAGGTAGAGCCTGGTTGTGCCATCAGCGTTCTGCTTGCAGGTGATCTTCCCCCAGTCGTGCTGATCCTTCACCAGGTCGAAGGCCTGGCTCCCGTAGATCGATTCACCATTCACCGAGAGCCAATTGCCCATGGCCAACAGACGCTGCTCAATTTCGTAGGGGACATCCCCATTGGCCCGGGGACCAATATTCAGCATCATATTGCCGTTCAGACTCACGTTACCAATAAGTGACTGCAGCAGAGTGGTGGAGGATTTCCATTGCTTTTCCAGCGCATGAAATCCCCAGGAGTGTGCTACGGTGGCAGGCGACTGCCAGGGGAATTCTTCCTTCTTGCTGCCAAGCTGGTTGTCGCCCAGTGTTTTGAAGTCGATGTCACTGTCCTCTTCGATAGATAGTCCCAGCCTGGAGTTGACCAGGCAGTTGGGCTGGAGTTCGCGTATAACACCCTTTAATTGCAATAGCTGCTCTTTTGTTACGCAGGTCCGGGAGTGATGGATCCACATGTCGAACCACATGATACCAATCTCTCCATAGTTGGTGAGTAGTTCACGCATCTGAGGTATTACCTTTCCCTGCCAGTAGCGATCATAATCCTCTGCCGTTATGCCGTAGATTTCTTTGGAGTGATCCCAGCCATCCGGATGTTCCCAATCGACCCAGTGGGAATAATAGAGTCCCAGTTTAAGGCCATGTTTCGCGCAGGCCTCGGATAACTCCTTGATGATATCGCGTTTCGGATTGGTAAACTCGGCTACATCGTAATCGCTCACCTGGCTGTCCCAGAGCGCAAAACCATCGTGATGCTTGGCTGTGATGGTAACATACTTCATTCCGGCTTTTTTGGCCAGCAGCACCCATTGTTCGGGATCGATGTGCTCCCAGTCGAAACGGTCGAGCAGGGTGGTGTATTCTTCCCGCGCGATCCTGTTCCGGTAATAGATCCATTCAGCATAATCATTGTCGTTTCGCAGCTTTTCACCCTTCCAGATCCCCTCGGCACCACTGTAGACACCCCAGTGGATAAACATTCCGAAGCGAGCATCAGTAAACCAAAGAGCGCGCTCATTGGTATTTGCCTGGCCCTGACTATTTAAGTTGATGGTCGTCAGAATTACTACCATCCAGAGAATTTTGTGCCTGAGTGCTTTCATAGACTTGCAAAATATAAATTATTTGGAATTGAATGCTATTGCTTTTAAATTTCTGAGATGAAAAAAAACATAGTACTACCTCTATTGATCGGGATTCTTTTTCTTTCAGTCATTTCCCAGGCGCAGACAAGGATTGTCAGAAAATACATGATGGATATGATTCTATAGGCGACCTGCTTGTTGCGCTCATCCATATTTAAAAACGGTTTTTTATCTTTTGTTTTCATCCCAGAATAGATCATTTAAGGTTTTATCTAATACAGTAGCAATTTTGATACAGAGGTTCAAGGTTGGATTGTATTTGCCTTTTTCAACGAGCCCGATGGTCTGGCGTGTCACCTCACACAGATCGGCAAGTTCCTGTTGAGACAGGCCTTTTTCTACCCTTGCTATCTTTAATTTGATGTTTTCCACATGACAAATGCAAGATATATATTGCATACCCTCCTGTCTGTTTGAAGGAGCATTTAGGATATTTCCTATATTTATATCAGCAGGCCTTAGGCTGTGCACACCAACAAATCTTTATAGAAAGTCCATGAAATACCCCGTACTTTTACTCCTGACACTGTTTGCATTTTCATGCCAAACAAGCACAAATTCAGACTTTTCCATTCAAGGTGAACTAAAGCAATGGCACAAAGTGACCCTGTTGATCAATGGACCCGAGACTTCGGAATATGCCGATGAAAATCCCTTCCTGGACTACAAGCTGGATGTCACGTTTACCAATGGAACTGACACATACACAGTCCCGGGATTCTATGCAGCTGATGGGCAGGCAGGAGAGAGCTCAGCCCGGGCGGGAGCTGTATGGAAGGTCCATTTCAGGCCTGATGCTCCCGGCAGCTGGAGCTATACGGTTTCTTTTCTCAAGGAGAAAAATATTGCAGTTCTGGATGGTCAAATAGCCGGGGAACAGGTAGGGGCCCATGGAACAGAAGGTACACTTGAAATAGGAGCATCGGATAAATCCGGATCCGATTTTCGTGCTCACGGACGAATCGTGAACGGAGGCAAGGGCTATTTCAAGATACAGGGAACAGATGAGATCTGGATCAAGAATGGGGCGGACAGTCCAGAAAATTTCCTGGCCTATGCGGATTTTGATCAGACCTTGCGCT
>JAUVIT010000262.1 GCA_030592605.1 Bacteroidota bacterium | reverse complement strand
TATATTAGTGATAGATGATAATGTTCAGATCCTTGAATCTCTACGTCTCCTGCTAAAGGATGAGTTCGAAGCTATAGATATTATTCCCAAGCCAGCCAGGATCACTGAAATGCTGTGGCGAAACACATACGATGTGGTAATGCTGGATATGAATTTTGTTATGGGCGAAACCTCGGGTAACGAAGGGATTTTCTGGTTGAACGAAATTAAAAAGAGGGACCCTCTGCTACCTGTCATCCTGATTACCGCCTATGGAGATATTGAACTGGCAGTTAAAGCCATCAGGAAGGGTGCCTTCGATTTTATTTCCAAACCTTGGGATCCTGAAAAACTGATTGTGACTCTGAACAATGCTTATCGTCTTCGCAAATCGGGCCAGGAGGTAAAGAAACTGAAGAGCAAACAGGTACAGCTTTCGGAGGATTTGGATCGTGAGTTCAGGATGCTCCATGGATCTTCGGAGATAATGACAGACCTGATGAAGACGGTGGATCGTGTTGCTGCCACTGATGCCAATGTTTTAATTCTCGGGGAGAACGGAACTGGGAAGGAGGTCATAGCCAGGGAAATTCACAGGCGATCGAATCGTTCTGACCAGATTTTTGTTGGGGTCGATATGGGCTCCCTGAGTGAGACACTCTTTGAAAGTGAAATGTTCGGGCACGTAAAAGGAGCCTTTACCGATGCCCGGGAAGACCGGGCAGGCAGGTTCGAGATTGCCGATGAAGGCACACTCTTCCTGGATGAGATTGGTAATATCCCTGTTTCTCTCCAGTCCAAATTGCTCCAGGTCATTCAGAACCGGGAATTAATCAGGGTGGGAGATCCGTATGCCATCAAGATCGATATCCGCTTAATCACAGCTACCAACCGCTCTCTGAAGAAAATGGTTGAGCAAGAGAGCTTTCGTGAGGACCTCTATTACCGTCTGAATACTGTCGCCATCGAAGCTCCGCCATTGAGGGCTCGGGGTGAAGATGTGGTTCTTCTGGGCAAAACTTTCCTGGAAGAGTATAGCCGCAAATACAATAAACCGGGATTGGCTTTGAATAAGCAAGCCATTCAGAAGCTCAGGGAGTACCCCTGGCCCGGCAATGTCAGGGAACTGAAACATACTATGGAGAGGACCGTTATTCTGTGTGAAAGTGTGAATCTGGCTCCCGGTGATCTGCGCCTATTTGAGGGTCAGAGTGCGGCCATCGACCAATCCTTCAAGCTCGATGACGTGGAGCAGCGAACCATTATCACAGTGTTTGAAAAATGCGGGGGTAACCATTCAAAGGCAGCACAGATGCTTGCTATCTCCCGCACCACCCTGTATGCAAAACTGAAAAAATATGGGATCTAACCGCTTCTATATTTCCATTGTGATCAATTGCCTGCTGATTTTTGCCGCAGCATTTCTCTTTTTCTATTTCCTGCAGGTCCGGCAACAACCCTCCACAGCTCTCGGTATTGCTATCATTGCCCTGCTGCTGACTTTACGCCTGATTTACTTTGTGAACCGTACGAACAGGATCCTTGGGAACTTCCTTTCCTACATGCATGAGAGCGATCCATCTCTTCACTATTCTATGCCGTACATAGAGAAGAATTTCAGAGGCCTCAATGAGGCCCTGGATAAATTGATCCGAGAATTTAAGGAAAATCGCATTGACCTGGAGGTACAGTCCCAATATCTGGAAACCATTCTGGACAACGTGTCGTCCGGGATTCTCAGTTTTAATGCCGCTGGAGAAGTCCTGACCATGAATGACGCCGCCGGCGAATACCTTGGAAGCGGGCCAATCCATCACCTGGATGAGTTGGAACTGACTCAAGTGGGACTAGGTATCACCATACTACGAATGCGGCCTGGAGATCAGCTTACGGAGACAATAAAAAAAGCGGGCGGTAATGTGCTCTTAAGTTTTCACAGCTCTCAGATTAAACTCAAACAAGAGAACATTCACATTGTTGCCATGAATGACATCACCCACCAGATGGAAGAACAGGAAATTCTCTCATGGAAAAAACTAATAAGGGTCATCAACCATGAGATCATGAATTCCATGACCCCCATCATAACGCTTTCCATGGCCATCAGAAAAAAGCTGGTCAGTAAGGGACAGGCAAAACCAAAAGAAGAGCTGACCATGATGGCCCTGGAAGATGCCATTCAGAGTGCTTCCATCATTGAAGATCGTTCCAAAGGACTGGTGGAGTTTATTGAAAGATATAAAAAGCTGACCGGCCTTCCTCCAATGAAATTTGAGCAGTTTCCAGCCATGGAATTGTTTCAAAAAGTGGAGCGATTCTTCAGGGAGGAAATGACGGAAAAGGGAATCCCCATGCGTATTCCCGACCAATGTGATGTCTTGCTGGAGGCGGACCGACAAATGATGGAGCAGGTATTAATCAACCTGGTTAAGAATTCGGTAGTGGCAGTACGGAATACAGAAGATCCGGAGGTTGAACTCTCCTGCTACATGGATGGAGAGCTGCACATTTGCCTTTCAGTCAGGGATAACGGAGAGGGAATCCCGGAGGAAAAACTGGAGCAGGTATTTATTCCCTTCTTTACCACAAGGGAAGAAGGGTCCGGCATAGGGCTCAGCCTGTGCAGGCAGATTATCCGCTCACACAATGGCAAAACACACATTGAATCTTTACCGGGAGAAGGCACCCAGGTAGTGATCACCCTATAGCTCCTTAATAGCATATTCCGAAAGGGTTTGAGACCTCAACACCAGCTCCCCCGATTTCACATCAAGACCCAAAAGGATGCCCTGCTCTGTTCCAATGTATACAATGCCATTATGAACGCAGGGAGAGGAATGATGGAAATCCCATGGATCCATCTGATTGTTAATTTCACCCCAGCCATTCTTTGTTGTCATCAGATGCTTGAGAATGGAGCGCTGTGGCAAGGGGAAATAGGCAGATAAATATAACAACTAACAGCTTCTGGGTTTTCATATTTATAGGATGCTCCAGATGAGAAAAACCCTCGAAGTATTCATTATTGGCATCCGGTTTTTGAGCTCTTCTCTCGTGATGAATTAAATCATAATTTAAAAGGCAAGAACCGGGGAACTCTTTTTTGATAATCGGCATAGTCAGGATATTTCTCTGCCGAAATCGATTCAGTAAAACTGCTGCTTCCCCAGAACAGGAGTACCAGCAAAATGGCTCCCATGACCGACCAGTTGAGCCAGTTTCCTGTAGCTGCCACACTAAAAAAGTAAAAAACGATCCAGACGGCCTGCTCAGCTGCAAAGTTTGGGTGGCGAGACAAACTCCAAAGACCGGTATGCACAAAGCCCTTTTTGTGTTTTTCCTCAAGCTCTCCTCCGGCTGACAGTGCTTTTTGTTTTGCCTTTTGATAATTCCACTGCTGTTGATCTGCGATGGTTTCAACAACAATAACGAAAAGCAGCAAAGCGGCGATCAGGTAGTCGGCCCACCCCAGGCTTAATCCGTCCACGCTACGCACAGCAGGCAGGCTTATTAAAAGAATCAGCCCCATCTGGTAAAGGGAGATAAAGAAGAGGTTAAATACCATCCATCGCCATTTAGCCTTTAGTTCAGGTTTTTCCATAAGCACAGCCCAACGGTAGTCCTCTACACCAGTCCAGAATTTCCAGGAATAACCCCCTTTCCGGAAAAAATTGAAAGTCAGCCTGAGACCCCAGATGGTCACAAGAAGAGCCATCAGTACAAGGCGCGCTTCAAAACCGGTCTCAACTGCTACCATCCAAACATAGGCAATGGGCATCAAACTCCATAGCTTGTCCACCTGGCTGTAATTCCCTGCTATGCTACTTACCAAAAAACAAAGAAGTGTCGCTGCCAGGTATACAACAAGCAGCTTAATCAGGATCCCATGCTGTGAGCCTGTAAGAGGTTCATCCATTGTAAAAGCAAGGACCGGGACCACAATGATGGTTACAAGTAGTGCAAGGACAGTTTTCCACATATCCGCTCAGATTTTAGTTGGCGTGACAAATATAAAAACTATTCTATTTGTCTCT
>JAUVIT010000313.1 GCA_030592605.1 Bacteroidota bacterium | reverse complement strand
TTCACGCCTGGAGAGGTATGGTGAGGCTATGCTGCACCTGAGCAGGGCATTGCTCCACAGGCAATCCGAACAGCTCAGGCAAAGCGAAGAGCGCTTGCGCAGAGAGCTGGCTATGCAGCTGGACAGGAAAGGGGATTATCTTGCCGCCTTGAAAAAAAGAACCGAGCTGGTCGATCCCAGGAATATCCTGCTCAGGGGCTACTCCATGACCCTGATGGATGGCAAATCGGTCTCGTCAATCAAGAACATCAAAGCCGGGAGCCTCCTTGAAACCAGGCTCCATGACGGAATTATTATCAGCAAAGTTGAACCTAGCTCTGAAACAAATGACAAAAGAGAAGATTAGTTACAATGAGGCAGTTACTGAGATAGAATCGATCCTCCAAAAAATTGAGGAGGATAAACTGGATGTGGATGAACTGGCAGAAAAAGTCAGCCGGGTCACAGATCTTCTTAAGATTTGTCGCGACAAGCTCTACCTCACTGAAAAACAGATCGGTAAAATTCTGGATGAAGACTAGGTTCTATCTAAGCAGGAACTAAATATACCTGGAGAGGGTGTCCAGCAGCTCACTGACCTTAATGGGCTTTGAAAGGTAATCATCGCACCCTGCCTCACGGCTTATTTCCCGTTCTCCCGACATGGCATAGGCAGTCTGGGCAATTACGGGCAGACCGGGACGTTCATTCTTAATCTGCCTGGTACATTCATATCCATTGATCAGCGGCATATTGATATCCATCAACACCACATTTAAATCGCTATGTTCCCTGAACATCTCCATGGTTTCTTCCCCGTCCTTTGACCAGAGTATCTCAACCCCGGTATCTTTCAAGGATTCAAAGAGGAAATAATAGTTGGAGTGATCATCTTCGGCAATTAATATTTTCTTATCATCCCATGATCTCAGGTTATTAGAAGGAGTACGCAGAGCCGCTTCATATTTTAAGGGAACTTCATTCCGTGGAAGGATGAACCAGAACTTGGCTCCTTTCCCCGACTCGGATTCTACCCCAATGTTGCCACCTAAAATCTCCGTCAGGTTCTTTGAGATAGCCAGTCCAAGTCCGGTTCCTCCATAAAGCTTGGTCTTGGCCTCATGACCCTGCATAAAGCGGTCAAAAATCACCTTCTGCTTCTCTTCGCGTATCCCAATTCCCGAGTCTTTAACATAAAAATACACACCTTCCGGATGCTCTTGTATCCCAAGGATAATCTCCCCCTCCTCGGTAAATTTAACCGCATTGCTTAAGAGGTTTATAAGGATTTGCTTCAAGCGGAAAGGATCCGTATAAATAGCCAGTTCATTGAGTGGCCAGTTCCACTCCAACCTGATGACCACACCTTCTTTCCCGGTCCGCTTAATGTTCTGAATATACATCAGGTGGAGCTCCTTAAAAAGCTCCCTGATAAAGCACTCTGAAATGTGAACATTTACCTGTCCGGCTTCGATCTTTGCTATATCGATAATATCATCAATCAGCCGCATCAGATCGTCGGCACCCTGGTTGATCTGTGCAATAAAATCCCGTCGTTCGACCGGATTTAATTGCTCATCTGATAACAGATCCGAGAATCCGACGATGGCATTCATGGGAGTTCGGATCTCATGGGACATATTGGAGAGGAAAGCGGTTTTCAATCGATCGGACTCTTCGGCTTTATACTTGGCCTCCAATATCTTACGCTCCGCCTCTTTCCTTTCCGAGATATTCTTTAAAATGAGTACCATGGACTCAGGTTTCCCATCACCATCGTAAATGGCACCGGTGGAGACCTCCGCATCAAATGTAATTCCATCGGGACGAACTACCTGGTACTCCAGGTTTTTCAAATAACCCTTCTTCCAGGTCTCAGCAAAATTCTGGATGGATAATCGCCATTGTGCCCTGCTTAAGAACCTGTATATTTTCTGACCGTATACCACCTCAGCCTTCACGTTGAATGCCTCAAGAAACGCGCTGTTAAAATCAAGAATCAGGGCAGAGGGATCCACCACAAGCATGGGATCGGGAGAAGATTCAAAAACACGCCGTTGTCTCTCCTGGTTAGATCTGAGCCGGTCCTGATGCCTCCTCCTGTCAATGGCCAATGCAATCTGATCGCTGGCAAATTCCAGCAATTCAGCATCCGATTGGGTATAAGTGACCTGCTCCGTATAGGATTGAACTGCAAAGACTCCAATGGTTTTACCCTCATGTTTTAATGGTACCCCCAGCCAGCTCACACAGGGAGCACCAACAGGCTCTATTTCGCCCTGCTGAGTCAGTTCTTTTTCTCGTTCAACATCCACCAGCTGTGCCTGGCTGGTCCTGATCACGAAACTGGTCAGGGTTTTCCGGGCAGGGAACTCGGTAAACGCATCCTTCTCATCCTCCATAAAGGGAAGGGTAAGGGTATCTGCTTCCTCGTTATAGAGGGCCAGGAAACAGTTGGTGGTATCAACCACCCTGCCCAAAGACTCCCTGATCATAGCATAGAGTTCATCCAGGCTATGTGTGCTGTTTACCGCATTAGAAATATCAAACAGCACCTGCCTGACCTGCTCACCCTTCTTTCGCTCATTGATATCCTCATGGATTCCGGTCAGACGTATGGTATTGCCTTCTTCGTCAAAACCTACCGCTTTCCCCATTCCCCTGATCCAGATGAAGGAACCGTTCTTATGCTTCATTCGGAATTCTATATCGAAGGAGCTCTCCCGTTTCTTTATTACCTCCTGAACAAAGGCAAGGGATTTATTCCTGTCATCGGGATGCTGCAGCTCGGTCCAGGTCTCAAGTTTCTGGGGAAATTCGTCCGGTCCGTATCCCAGCATGGAAAACCAGATGGGTGAAAAGTACACCTCACTGGAAATCATGTTCCAGTCCCATAGACCCAGGTTTGTGGCAGAAAGGGCCAGATTTAGTCTTTCCTCACTGCGGACAAGTGCATGCTCCGACACTACTGAATCGGTAATATCCCTTGCAACACCTATCACAGAAGCTATTGCTGCAGAGCTATCTGTTTCCGGATAGAACCGCCATTCAAAAGTGGTTTTTCCGTCGGCCAGCTCAATATCAGATACAATAGTCTGAGCTTCCCCCGTCTTAAAAACCTGATCAAGGGCCACCTCCCACTTAAGGACCAATTCTTCAGGAAATATCCCAATTTCGCGATGGTTCTTATTTAAGAACTCCTCAATGGGGAGGCCGGTCAGGGACGTCACTGTCCCATTTAAATAAAGGTGATTGTGTTCCCTGTCGAAATGCACGATTATATCAGGAGAATTCTCGTCCAGAGCCCTGAAATGTTCCTGTGAATCGATCAATGATCGATTTAGTTTTTTCTGTTCATCTATATTCCTGGTAACCAGTAGGATGTAGGGTACTTT
>JAUVIT010000325.1 GCA_030592605.1 Bacteroidota bacterium | reverse complement strand
TCGCAGTTCCGATCTGATGATCTGCAATGCTGAGGAGGGGATGTGTATTGCCGGCGTATTTGGGGGCATCAATTCGGGTGTGACCGAAGCTACCACTTCCATCTTCCTGGAATCGGCCTGTTTTGACCCGGTCTATATCCGTAAAACAGCCAGGCATCACCAGCTCAATACCGATGCGTCTTTCAGGTTTGAGCGGGGATCGGATCCCAATATGACCGTCTGGGCACTGAAACGTGCCGCTTTAATGATCAAGGAAATTGCAAGAGGCACTATATCATCTGAACTGGTTGATGTCTACCCCGAACCGGTGGAAGACTTCCGGATTGAGATTTCTTATGCACATGTGGACCGCCTGATCGGGAATCATCTTGATCCCACTACCATCCGTTCCATTCTGGAATCACTGGAGATCCGGGTGGAAGAGGAGCATGAGCAGGGAATGATACTCCGGGTACCCCCCTATAGAGTGGATGTTCAGCGGGAGGCGGATGTGATTGAAGAGATACTCCGGATTTATGGCTTTAACAGGGTGGAGATCAGCAAGGGACTACGCTCGACCCTGTCCTCTACCAGCAAACCCGATAAGGAGCTGGTGGTCAACATGAGCTCGGACCTCTTATCAGCCAACGGCTTCTTCGAGATGAAATCAAACTCCCTGACCCCGGCATCCTATTATGATATGGAGGAAACGGACCCTGCTGCGGTTCGGCTTTTCAATCCATTGAGCCAGGACCTGTCCCTGATGCGTCAAAATCTCCTGTTCGGGGGATTGGAAGCTATTGCATATAACATCAACCGGAAACAAAACGACCTGAAGTTATATGAGTTTGGGAACTGTTACTTTCTGAATAGTAAGAAAAAAGGGGACGATCCCCTGGAAAAATACAGAGAAGCCTTCCATATGGGCATCTACCTGAGTGGAAATATTCAGCAGGGCAACTGGATTCAAAAACCCGTAGAAGCTTCATTTAATCATCTTAAGACCTATGTGGAGATGGTTTTGATCAAGCTCGGTATTGATCCGATGGCACTGGAATGCAAGGGTTCGGACAATCCAAATTATGATGAAGCACTGGTCTACCTCCACAAGAACACCCTGCTGGTAGAGTTTGGAAGGGTTGCTAAGTCTGCGGTGAAAAGCTTCGATATCAAACAGCAGGTATTTGCTGCTGAATTCAACTGGGACCTGGTCCTGAATGCACTTGCCGGACACAGGATCCTCTTTAAAACACTCCCGAAATTCCAGGTGGTGACCCGCGACTTTTCCCTTATGCTGGACAGGTCTGTCACCTTCGAGGCTCTCAGGACACTGGCTTTCCAGGCAGAAAAAAAGCTTTTGAAGAAGGTGACTCTCTTTGATGTTTATGAAGGGGATAAAATAGAGCAAGGTAAAAAATCCTACGCCCTGACTTTCACCCTTCTGGATGAGGATAAGACTCTTACCGACAAACAGATCGATAAAGCCATGCTGCGCATTGCCAGCGCATATGAAAGGGAGCTTGGTGCCTCGGTCAGGGGAATGCAATAACCATGGACTCTGCCATTACCCTAAGCCGGGGGGACATTACTCATTTAAATGTTGATGCCATTGTAAATGCTGCCAACCCTGGCCTTCTTGGCGGAGGTGGTGTGGATGGTGCCATTCATAGTGCTGCGGGGCCCGAACTACTTGAAGCCTGCCGTCTGTTGAATGGCTGTGAAACCGGCGAGGCCAAGTTGACACCTGGCTTCAGGCTTCCTGCCTCCTATGTGATACATACGGTGGGGCCAATCTGGCGTGGAGGCAATAACAGAGAAGAGGAGCTACTTGGAAAGTGTTATACAGGGAGCCTGGAACTGGCACTTCTTAAGGAACTCACATCCATTGCCTTTCCCAACATCTCTACCGGAGTATATGGTTTTCCCAAAGCGCTGGCTGCTGAAATCGCCATTGCTGCTGTCAGGCATTTCCTGGCCAGGAGGGGAGCAGTGATCCAGATCACTTTTGTGCTGTTTGACCAGGAAAATGAGAACCTCTACAAGAAGCTTCTTAAAGCCTAGTTGAAAAATATTATCAGAAAAGGAAACCTATGCCAATGGCATAACGGAAATTTTTAAATCCGAAATTGGCCTCCAGTTCTGTGGAGGGCTCAATGGTGATGGGATCCATACCTAACCACTCCCGGCGTTTATTGATCTCCTCCTCAATCTTGGAAACCACATCTTCCAGATCCTCAGAATCAATGTCTCCCTTAAGTTTGTAGGTGGACAGGCGCGGACCGGCAAACATGATATCTACTGTCCAGCGTTGTTTAAAAACAAACTGATAACCAAGCTGAATTCCTGCTCCAATTTCGCGCAGATTGGAAGACACTATGGCCTCATAATATTCGCTTCCATTCCAAAGGTTGAAGGTCAGGTTTCCGTAATACTTTGTATACCGTCCATAAAGACCTGTATAAAATCCGGAAGGAGAGCCGCCACATTCACAGAAATTGAAGTAGTACCTGACCTCAGGAGTAAAAGAGAAGCCCGTGATTCCATTTGTTTCACTGCTTACAATCACATCACCAAGACCAAAGACTTTCGGGACTGAGCCTCCCCACCTGTAACCAGCTCCAGTCAGCACCGTCCAATGCGTATTCAGTTTTCTTTCATACAGAAGTGAGAAATTGCTTAATAGAAGTGCTGCAGAATTTACTTTCACGGTATTTTTGTAATCCGTCACTATTGTATCCTGTGCCCTGCCCAGCACTGGAAAGAGCAACATAACTAAAATACATGCCGAGACTCTGCTTTTCACAGTATAAATTTCTAAGTTTGACTTAATTTTCCTAAACAAACATGCGCACCTGTTGTTTAATAATGAAAGATATTAAAAGATATTTGAATAAACCATTTGATATGAACAGAGTTATAATAATCTCGCTGCTTACCCTGTTAACTATCCCTGCATTCACCCAGGAGCTTAGCAAAAAAGAGCAGAAACAACTTAATAAGGAGCTGAAAAAAGAGCAAAAGGCGGAAGAGGCTGCACAGAAAGACGCAGTGGTCGACGCCATGGTTGTCTACAATAGATTCGTACTGGAAGCCAATACTATAAAAGACAAGCGCGGCAATTCGCTCCAGGTATCCTCCAACATCAACTTCATCGCATCAGACTCCATCTCCGGAGTGATCCAGGTAGGGTCAAATACCTATATTGGTAGAAATGGTGTGGGAGGAGTAACCGTCGAAGGATCTATTGCTGACTACAAGTATAGTAAAAATGAGAAAAACGGCAGTTACAGCATCACCTATTACCTGAGGACTCC
>JAUVIT010000331.1 GCA_030592605.1 Bacteroidota bacterium | reverse complement strand
TTGCACGGGAAACAGGCTTTAATAAAGGGCTGGGCGGTTCCATGCATGCTTTCTTTACCCCCTTTGGCATCTATCCCAACAACGCCATTGTGGGAGGATCGGGCGATATTGCTGTGGGAGCGGCACTTTATAAGAAAGTGAACCGGAAGTCTGGTATTGTTGTGGCCAATATTGGTGATGCATCGCTGGGATGTGGTCCTGTATGGGAAGGACTGACCTTTTCAGCCATGGACCAGTTTCGTGAGCTGTGGGAAGGTGATATGAAAGGCGGTTTGCCCATCATATTCAATATCATGAACAACCAGTATGGTATGGGTGGACAGACCTGTGGAGAGACCATGGGTTACTCCATTGCAGCCAGGGTTGGAGCTGCGCTTAATGCAGAAAAAATGCATACCGAGCGTGTAGATGGATACAATCCCCTGGCAGTGATTGATGCCTATGAGCGTAAAATGAAGATTATCGAGGAGAAAAAAGGCCCGGTATTCCTGGATGTGCTTACCTACCGTTTTAGCGGTCACTCTCCTTCCGACTCCTCTTCCTATCGATCGAAGGAGGAGGTCGAAGCATGGGAATCTGTGGATTCAATTATCTCCTTTGGGAAGGAGTTGCTGGATGCAGGTGTGGCCGATCAGGCAGTGCTGGACCAGGTCGGGGCGGAGTGCGATGAACTGATCATGGGAGCTTTTAAATTATCCATAGATGACCAGGTGTCGCCACGAATGGACCTGGTTTCCAATCCCGGACTGATTGGGGAGATGATGTTCTCCAATGAGTCGGTCGACCAGATGGAGGAGGGTACTCCTGAGGTGAACCACCCTATGGAAGAGAATCCCAGGGTCAAACAGATCGCCCGAAAAGAGCGCTATGCCTTCGACAAGGAGGGCAAACCCCATTCGGCCATGAAACAATACCAGTTCAGGGATGGGCTTTTTGAAGCCATTGCCGACCGTTTTTATAAGGACCCGACGCTGGTGGCATACGGGGAGGAGAACCGTGATTGGGGCGGTGCCTTTGCGGTCTACCGGGGGCTTACCGAAGCATTGCCCTATAACCGCCTTTTTAATTCACCCATTTCTGAGGGTGCCATTGTGGGCACAGCCATTGGTTCTGGCATGTGTGGCGGACGCGTTATTCCGGAGATCATGTATTGCGATTTTCTGGGACGCTCGGGCGATGAGGTCTTCAACCAGTTGCCCAAATGGCAGGCCATGAGTGGAAATCTCATTAAGATGCCGGTGGTACTCAGGGTCTCTGTAGGATCTAAATACGGAGCGCAGCATTCGCAGGACTGGTCCTCACTGGTGGCTCATATCCCTGGTATTAAGGTTGTCTTCCCTGCCACTCCATATGATGCAAAGGGCCTTATGAATTCAGCCCTGCAGGGAACCGATCCGGTAATCTTTTTCGAGAGTCAGCGACTCTATGGGATCGGGGAAGAGTTTCATACTGAAGGTGTTCCAGAAGGCTACTATGAGATTCCCATTGGGGAGCCGGATATCAAACGTAAAGGGGAGGATGTGACCATCCTGACTATTGGCGCCACGCTTTATCGTGCCATGAAAGCAGCAGATACACTGCAGGAAAAATACGGGATGTCGGCCGAAATTATCGATGCCCGTTCCTTGGTCCCTTTCAACTACGAGCTGGTGCTGGAATCGTTGAAGAAGACCGGTCGTATCATTCTGGTTAGCGATGCCAGCGAAAGGGGATCTTACCTGAAGGATGTGGCCCAGAATATTACAGAGCTTGGTTTTGACGATCTGGATGCCCCACCGGTGGTGGTTGGTTCACGTAACTGGATCACTCCGGCTTATGAGCTGGAAGATTATTTCTTTCCACAACCTTTCTGGATCATCGATGCCATTCATGAGAAGATTGTACCTTTAAAGAACCATGTAACGTCCCATAACTTCACAGCTGGCGAGCAGATGCGTCGTAGCAGGTTGGGGGTGTAAAATGAGTAATATATGAGTTTTTTAGAACAATTCCCCGATCGGGCCACCTTGTTGGAATCTTACCAATCGGATCATTCTCGTGACCCACTGAAGGTCAATAATCATATACATACACCTTATTCTTTCAGTGCTTTTCAGAGCATTGAGGAGGCTGTAAAAATGGCCACTGATGAGGATGTGAAGATATTGGGAATCAATGATTTCTATGTCACGGAGGGCCATAAGGAGTTTATTGAGAAGTGTCGCATATATCACATCTTTCCCCTGTTGAATTTTGAATTGATTGGGATCAGCAGGGAGGACCAGCAATCCGGAATCAGGATAAATGATCCAGGCAATCCGGGCAGGATCTATATCACTGGCAAGGGGCTGGCATTTCCCTCCATACTGCCGGATAAGCAGCAGCAGAAACTGGACCGCATTGTGAAAGAAAGTAACAGTCAGGTTGCACAGATGATCGACCTGTTAAACAAATGGCTGGAGTTTCATCAGGTGGACATCTCCCTGTCGGTGAAGGAGATCATAGAGGAGCATGCCATGAATTCCTTAAGAGAAAGGCATGTGGCCAAAGCGCTTCGGATGAAGATTGAGGAGAAGTCCAACAGCGATGATGCATTCTACAAACTACTGGCGCAGTCCTATGGCGGGAAATCTTCTGAGAAGCAAAGGGATGATGTGGCCGGCCTTGAAGATGAATTGCGTGCCCGCTTACTGAAGTCAGGTGCACCTGCATTTGTTCCGGAAGATGATAAGGCTTTTTTGAACCTGGAAGAGCTCATAAGGATCATTGAAGATGCCGGGGGGATCCCCACTTATCCCATGTTACTGGATGGTGCCGGGGGAGCATTCACCGAATTTGAACGTGACAAGGTGCAGTTGCTGGAAAGTTTGAAAGACCGTGGATTTTATTCCATAGAGTTGATTCCACTTCGAAACAGGGTTGATGTTGTTAAGGAGTATGCAGAATATTTCTATGAGAACGGATTTGTGGTAAGCTTTGGAACAGAACATAATTCGCCTGCCAGCTTACCCCTGACTGTAAGTTGTAAGTACAATGAACCCCTGGATGAGAGCTTAATGCAGATATCCTATAATGGTGCAGCCTACCTGGTTGCACATCAATACCTTACTGCAAAAGAGGGTCCGGGGTACAAGCTGGAGGAAAGGGATGAGATGGAGCGCCTGGGTCGGGCCGTTTTGAACCACTATTTTGCAATCAG
>JAUVIT010000020.1 GCA_030592605.1 Bacteroidota bacterium | reverse complement strand
TTTTCCTGGTTGCCAAAGTTCGCTAAATTATTTCAGGTAACATAATGGCTTCTATCGACCATGTGTCGATATGTTATTGGTCATTTCCTTTTCATTTCATAGGGAAATTCCTTAATCTTAGAGATATTTATCTTCTGCACACCAAGAAAACTTGTTCTTTGTCATGAAAAATTTGAGATTTATCATTGCAATGATGTTCATCTTTGGACTCATTCAGGGCGGATTTGCCCAGATTTTAGGAACCGCTCATGATTTTTCAAGCGAATCCTGGGCGCCCACAAGCAACCGTGGATGCGGCGTTTGCCACACCACCCACCAATCCATACCGGTAACAAGTGCACCTTTGTGGCATCATGAAACCACCGTTGTGGCCGGCTACACCCTTTACAATTCGCCAACCTTCGATGGGGGATCCACCATCACTGATCCCGGGGCCAGCTCCAGGTTGTGCCTTAGCTGTCACGATGGAACAGTGGCCCTTGAAAACTTTGGCGGAATTTCTTCTGGCACCAACTTTATAGATCCTTCGACCCAGATCGGAGGTGTGGCAGGGAATGATATGAGTACTGAGCATCCCATTTCATTCGATTATACCGATGCCCTGGCCACCAGTGACGGCGGACTATTTCCGCCTACCACGACCAACAGCGGACTGGGGAGTACCATTGACAACGATATGCTTTTCAGTAGCAAGATGGAGTGTGCCTCCTGCCATGATGTACACAACAGGTTTGGTGTGATGCATTTGCTGAAGATGTCCAATGTGAACAGCGAACTCTGTCTTACCTGTCATAATAAGTAAGAAGCCTGCACACAGGCTAAGCAATAATTAGTTCATCACCCCATGAACAGACCTATCCGAATTGCCTCCTTTGGAATCTTTTTGATTGCCTGCATGCTAAGCGCCTGTAACCGTCAGGTGGCCAAAGCTCCAAGGCCTGAAACCCTGGTGATCTTTCCGCCCCCCCCGGATACAACCAGAATTCAATTCCTGACCCACTTTAGCCTTTCCAGCGATCTGGAAGGTAAGACCGGAGGCTTTCACAGGTTTCTATTTGGAGAAGAGGCCCCGCTGAATATGATTAAGCCTTATGGGGTCACTGCCCATAAGGAGAAGGTATATATATGTGATACCGGACTGGGCGGACTGGTTGTGCTGGATCTGGCCCTTGGTGACTTTGAGTACTTCATACCGGGAGGGAAGGGCCAGTTGAAATTGCCCATCAATTGTTATGTGGATGAAAGGGGGTATCTCTTTGTGGCAGATGCCAATCGTCAACAGATTGTGGTCTTTAACTCGGAGCTGGAATACCTGTATGCTTTTGGAGAAGCCGAAGGTTTTAAACCCACTGATGTGGCAGTACACCAGGGTAAGATCTGGGTGGCCAATGTGCTGGATCATTCGGTATATGTTTATGGAACTGACGATTATGAACTGATCGGCAGAATTCCGGATCTGAGTTCTGAGGACTTTGGTTTTATCAGGCAAGCCACCAATATTTCCATCCACAACAATACACTATATGTCTCTGACTTTGGTGATTTTAGTGTGAAGATATTTTCACTGGATGGAACTTATCTGGGCATGATTGGAGGCTATGGGAACGGACCCGGACGGTTCACCAGGCCTAAAGGGATTGCTTTGGACAGGGAGGAGAAGCTTTATGTGGTGGATGCAGCATTTGAAAATGTGCAGATATTCAATACTGGAGGGGATCTGCTTATGCACTTTGGAGGCGCTTACAAAGGGGCTGGGGCCATGTGGCTCCCTGCGGCTGTTGAGATCAGCTATGAGAACCTCACCTTTTTTGAACCTTATGTGGATGACAGTTTTGTGTTAAAATATCTGATCTACGTCACCAATCAGTATGGCCCTGCAAAGCTCAATGTATATGGTTTCGTTGAAGAGAAACCAATTTCGCCTTAATCGATGCAAATGAAGCTTCCAGATAAGATATGCTTAGCAAGTATATTCATCGTGGGGATGATCCTGTTCAGTCAGTGTTCCCCCTACGCAGGGAAAAGTGTACTTCACATTTTCTTTGATGGAGTTCCTGAAACCGACAGCACTTCATTGCTGAGCACGGATCAGGGGGGGATTCAGGCCGATTCGCTTGACTACTCCAAGGGGATCCTTGCTTCGGTAGAGCCAGAGGGTTTCATACACTACCCTTATGGGGAGAGGGAGTGTGCTTCCTGTCACAATGAGCAGGCTCTGGGGACCATGATAGAGCCCCAGCCGGGACTCTGCTATATCTGTCATGAAGATCTGGCTGAACAGTATAACTATCTGCATGGACCGGTAGCCGGGGGATACTGCAGCGCTTGTCACGATCCGCATAAGTCAGAACATGAAAAGCTGCTGAGGTACACAGGAGAAGCACTTTGTTTTTATTGTCATGAGGCTGAAAGTGTCTTGCAGAACGAAATGCATGAGGGGCTGGATGGGATGCTTTGTACAGATTGTCACAATCCACACGGGGGGGAGGATAAATATATTTTTCAATAGTCTGCAGACCATGAAGATGTGAATAGAATCAGATTCATATATCTACTGGCGGCTTTTCTCAGTCCGGCCCTGTGTTTCTCACAGGCACAACGTTCATTAGGGATCTGGCACCTCAGGAATATATCAGGGGAGCTGGACCTAAAGGGGCAGTACCGGCAGCTCGAAAGTAGCTTCGACGATGTGTTTGAAGACCAAAGAAGCACCTACCTCCTGAGCGGACTCAAGCTGAATACCAGCAGCTACCTCTGGGACAAGGATATCCTGTTAATAGACCTGGGCGGAGCTTACAGTCCTGAGTTGAGGGATGAACAGTACATTACTGTTCCTGACCGTTCAGAGGTGAGGAACCTGATGAAGTTGGATCTCAAGACCACACTCTTTAACAACAAGCCAGTGACCTTACAAGGCTTCTATAACTACGATCAGAGCTATTACAATCGCGAACTTCTTACCAATGTCCGCTCTACAAACCAGCTGTGGGGTGGGATTCTTTCTCTTAATAACAAGATTTTGCCACTAAGCCTGACTTACAGGAACCAGAAATGGAACCAGGAGGAGACTCAGACCGGTCGCACCTTCTTCATGGACCAGGAGAACATCCAGGCCAGGGCAAACAAATCCTTTGGATCCAGGGATCGTACGGAGCTGCTCTATTCGCACTATGATTACCTTTACCGTTATGCTGATCTCCATGAGACAGCGCACCTGATTGACCGTGTTACACTGAATAACAGTCTCTTTTTTGATGCAGCCAGGCTATACAACCTGAATTCCCGCTTTACCTGGTACGATCAGGAGGGAAGCACCACATTCAGACGCCTGGAGCTTCTTGAGCGAGTTAACTTAACACTTCCTTATCAATTGAGACTGATAGGTAGTTTTGATCTT
Organism: Bacteroidota bacterium; assembly: GCA_030592605.1. Taxonomy (GTDB): domain Bacteria; phylum Bacteroidota; class Bacteroidia; order Bacteroidales. The sequence goes on along the minus strand of JAUVIT010000020.1, from coordinate 7,860 downwards.
TATAATCTGAAGGATCCGGAACAGACATGGGGCCAGAAAAGAACCAGGTTCTCCCTGCAGCATAAACTCTTTAAAAGCTTGACCACCAAGGTCTACATAGATTATACCATGGTCAAGCAAGAGGCAAGGCAGCTTCACCAGGAGACAGATATGAGGGGTGGCGTGGATCTGAAATACACAAAGAAGATTCCCACAGGTTTTCTGAATCTTAGCTATCGCTACTTCAGGCATGGGCATACCACCGATGGAGTAAGTGGTACCTTACAGGTAATTCATGAGGAGCAAACCATTTCTGATGGTGAGGTGACTCTCCTTAATAAGCCCTACGTGGATGATTTTACCGTAGTTGTGAAGGATGTAAGCGGGGCTTTGATCTACCAGCTCAATTTTGATTATATTCTTATTGATCGGGGAAGCTATACTGAAATTCAACGGATACCGGGAGGGTTGATCCCCAATGGGGAAACGATCTATATAGACTATAGTTTCCAACAACCCGGCAGCTATTCCTATGGAGCAAACAACAACCAGTTTAACGCGAGTATACTTCTCTTTCAACGGCTGATAGAACTCTACTACCACTTTGCTGTACAGGATTATCCAAAAGTGAATCAGGGCGATCTTCTCACATTGAACTATTATACACAGCACCTTTACGGAGCACGCCTGGATGTAGGATTTGCCAGGGCTGGCATTGAGGCTGACCTCTACGATAGCAATATTATTCCTTACAGGATGAGGCGCTACTACATCGATGTGAATTGGAATTTTAAGTCCAAGTTCTTGCTTACCCTGAATGGAAATATTCGTGATTACAGGATGATTGCCGATGAGGTGGACCAGTTGTATGCCAATCTTTCAGGAAAGTTAGTGTACCGAATCGGACCCAGAATGAGGGTCAGCCTTGAATCGGGATACCTGAATCAGCGGGGGGCCAATATCGATCTGGATCTGTTGACTTCAAGAGCCGAATTTCACTCTACCTTCAACAAGTTACAGATCAGGCTTGGCCTGGAGCTTTACAGGCGGCTCTATCAGAACAGCGAATTCAATTTTAACGGAGCCTATATACAGTTAACCCGAAGATTTTAACCCCGAACTTATGATTCCGTCACTTATACTTGATCTTCTTATTATCCTGGCCCTGCCTTTCAGTGGATCTGACGAAGCTGGATCTGGGCTTGCCGATCGGCAATTCTATGACTGTAAAGAATGTCACGGAGATCTTGTGGAACAGGACGTAATGCACTATCCTGCCGAGGATGCCTGTGACAACTGTCACGAATCCACCGGAGCATCTCACCCTTCGGGAGATAGTGTTGGTTTTCGATTGATGGACGAAATCCCGACTCTCTGCTATTATTGTCACGAGGAAAGCCTGGATAAGGCCCATCCTCATCAAGCTGTGGCGGCTGGTGATTGTCTGGGCTGTCATAATGCCCACGGTTCCTCTGAGACTTCTTTGTTGCACCTTCCAGATCCTGATCTGTGTTTAAGCTGCCATAAGCAGGATTACAGAACCGATTCAACAGAAACCCTTAATATCAGGCGTCTTGTACAAGGAAACATGATGGTGCATTCGGCCATCCCGGGTGGAGGGTGTATGTCTTGTCACCAGGCTCATGGCTCTGATTTTCGTGCCCTTCTGGTGGACCGTTTTCCAGAGGAGGACTATGTTCCTGCAAGCACAGAGAATTTTGAGCTTTGCTTTCTTTGTCACGACACCAACCGTATGAATGCTGAGGAGACGGAATATGGTACTGGTTTTCGGAATGGGAAAAAGAATCTCCACTACCTGCATATGAATGGGAACAAGGGCAGGAACTGCAGGATGTGTCATAACATCCATGGCTCGCCTCAGCCATACCTGATAGAAGAGCATATTGGTTTTGGATCCTGGGAGATGCAAATGAATTTTGTGCCGGAAGAGCAGGGAGGATCCTGTCTTCCCGGGTGTCATGGAAAGCTGTCCTACCAGCGCTAATTCTTACACAATGGTTCTTTCCAGCATATATAAAACACTAGTAAAGATGACCACCTTGTTCCTAAGGGCAGGGATGGTGCTTCTACTGGCCCTCTTTTTCGTATCTCCACTCAGGGCTCAGATTGCTGATGAATACCATATTAAGTGGATCGGTACCTACCCGGGGGAAAAGGGAAAGAATACAACAAGCTTTGGTGATCGTGTTTCCAGGATTGTCTTCGGGCAAAAATCTCAGGAAGTGATCAAACCATTCAATGTTGTTGCGCTTGATCAGGAGCAGTTCTGGATACTGGATCAGGGAGCCGGAGGAGTCTTTGAGGTGAATGAGGGTCAGGGAGCCATGGTCCGGTCTATGAAGAGAGCTGACAAGGAATTTCCATCCATGGTTGGAATCTGCAGGATGTCCGGAGGAGACTTGCTCTTTACCGATTCCAGCTTAGACCAGGTGGTGCGTATCAGCGGGGGACAGTTGTTGTTTTTTGGTGATTCTGTCCTCTTAGACCAGCCAACCGGCATTGCCTGCAACCGGAGTACAGGCGATATATGGGTGGTGGAGACCGGGGCCCATCGGATCGCCCGGTTTAGCAGCGAGGGTCACTTGATTGAAAAAATTGGGGGGCGTGGAACTGCTTCAGGCTTATTTAATTTTCCCACCTTCATATGGATTGATCAGTGGGGCCGGATCTATATTGTGGATTCAATGAACATGCGCATTCAGATACTGGATAAAGAGGGAGGCTTCATTAGTGCCTTTGGAGAATCGGGCGATGCCACCGGGAATATGGCTCGTCCCAAAGGGGTTGCTACCGATTCAAAGGGTCATATATATGTGGCCGATGCACTTTTTCATGCTGTTCAGGTTTTTGACCTTGAAGGTAGATTTCTCTACAGTTTTGGGAGCCAGGGCCAGGGAGCAGGTGAATTCTGGATGCCGGCGGGCCTCTATATTGATGAACAGGACTTTATCTATGTGGCTGACAGCTACAATGCGAGAGTCCAGATTTTTCAACTGGAAAAAAATGATTGAAATGAGAAATTTCCGCGCTTTGCTTCTTTTCTTTTTAATGATGATCCCGGCCGGAGCAGGAGCTCAGTCCATTATAAATTCGGCACATAACCTTTCTACAACAGGTCCGGGCGATGTGAGGGCCGTATCAGAATCGGAAATCTGTATTTTCTGTCACACCCCGCACAACAGTTTGCCTTCCAGTCCGCTCTGGAACAAGGATGACCCGGGCTATACTTATACCCTCTATCACAGTTCTACAAGCGAAGCTGTACCCGGACAGCCCGATGGTGCTTCCATCCTTTGCCTCAGCTGTCATGATGGTACCACTGCGCTGGGTAATGTGTTGAGCCGGACAGATGATATTGGATTCTCGGGAGGAATCACCACTCTTCCCCCGGGATCCACCAACATGTCCACCGACCTGGCGGATGATCATCCGATCTCATTTGATTTTACAACAGGACTGGCCGCAGCCGATGGGCAACTAAAGGACCCCTCAGCAATTGTTGCACCGGTTGCTCTCTACAATGGCCGAATGCAATGTACCTCCTGTCACGATCCCCACCGTGATCTGACTAATGATTTTCTGGTGCTGACCAACCAGTTTTCGGAGCTTTGCTTTTCTTGTCACGACAGGGATTTCTGGTCCTTTTCGACCCATTCCACATCCACAGCTACCTGGAACGGGAACGGTACCAACCCATGGCCTCATACACCTTACCAGAATGTGGCCGAGAATGCCTGTGAAGGCTGCCACAGACCACATAATGCCGGAAACAATCAGCGGCTATTGAATGAGTTGGCAGAAGAGAATAACTGCCTCCCCTGTCACAACGGCAATGTGGCTTCTACCAATATTGTGGCTCAGTTGGCCAAACCCTATCTTCATAATGTATATGGCTACAACCTGGAACACGATGCAGCCGAGGATCCCCTGGTTCTCTCCATGCATGTTGAGTGTGAGGATTGTCATAATCCGCACGCAGTGAGTAATACACCTGCCCTGGCCCCGGCAGCCAATGGATTCCTGACCGGTATAAGCGGTGTGGACCAGAGTGGAAATCCTGTGGATCCCATTCAGTATGCCTATGAATTGTGTTATCGCTGTCATGCCGACAGTCCGGCCAAACCGACAAGTCTAACTTCGCGGCAGATTGAACAAAATAATGTAAGACTGGAGTTTGACGCGGCCAGTCCTTCACACCACGCGGTCACTTCAGCAGGCGCCAATCCCAATGTTCCAAGCCTTATCGCTCCTCTTACGGAATCGAGTATGATCTTTTGTACCGATTGCCACTCCAGTGATGGTTCAGGTTCACCATCCGGACCTCATGGCTCCATCTATACTGCACAACTTAAATATCAGTATCAGACTGCAGATAATACCTTAGAATCGGCTTCAGCCTATGAACTTTGCTATAGCTGTCATAGCAGGATGAGCATTCTGAACGATGAATCGTTCGGGTCCCATGAAGAGCATATCCGCGATATTGGAACTCCCTGTAATGCCTGTCATGACCCTCACGGAATTAGTAATACCCAGGGGAACAGCACCAACAACCCCCACCTTATCAATTTTGATATGAGCATTGTTTCTCCCGCCAACAACGGACTGCTATATTTTGAGAGCCTGGGTGTTTTTTCAGGCCGTTGTTACCTGAACTGTCACGGACAGAATCACATGGGTTTTGCTTTCCAATATTAGCCGATCCTTTCCAGCTCCACGGTGAAGTGCCTCATGATGGGTGCCTCATACCTGATTTTATAGCCCGAAGTGATCTTTTCCCTGCGATGGTAAATGTTGATCAGAGCTGCGGCCACATAATCCATATGGTTCCGGGTATAGACCCTGCGGGGAATGGTTAAACGCAGCAGTTCCAGTCTGGGATAGCGATTTTCGCGGGTTTCCGGATCACGGTCTGCCAGCAGTGTACCTATTTCCACGGCTCGTACACCCGACTCCAGGTAGAGTTCTGCTGCCAGGGTCTGTGCAATAAACTCCTCCCTGGGAACATGGGGGAGGAAGCGGGTGGCATCAACGAAGATGGCGTGGCCCCCAAAAGGTTCCTGGACCGGGATCCCGGCTTCTTTCAGGAGTTCGCCCAGGTAATGTACCTGTTTGATCCGGCTCTCCAGAAACCCGAAGGTAGAGGCCTCCTTCAAGCCCTGGGCCAATGCGGCCATGTCCCTGCCCGACATGCCCCCGTATGTGATATAGCCTTCAAACATGATATTGAAGGTAGTGGCTTCCCTGTATAAGGCCTGGCTGTTAAGAGCAATAAATCCGCCCATATTGACGATCCCGTCCTTCTTGCTGCTCATGGTCATCCCATCAGCCAGGGAGAACATCTCCCGTATAATTTCCCGGATAGAACGCTCCTCGTAGCCCTTCTCCCGGGTTTTAATGAAGTAGGCATTTTCTGCAAACCTGGCTGCATCAAAAATCACCGGGATGCCGTGCCGGTCGGCGAATTTTCTTACCGCTTTCATATTCTCCATACTCACGGGTTGTCCCCCGGTGGAGTTGCAGGTAACGGTTACGATGATCATGGGGATTCGCTCTTTTCCGTAGACATCCATCACATTTTCAAGTTTGCTGATATCCAGATTTCCCTTGAAGGGATGGTAAAGGGTGGTATCGGACGCTTCGTCGATGGTGCAGTCGAAGGCGCTGGCCTTTCGGAACTCAATATGTCCCTTGGTGGTATCGAAGTGGGCATTCCCCGGAACCACATGGCCCTCCTTAACCATCACTGAAAAAAGCACATTCTCCGCAGCTCTGCCCTGGTGGGTTGGAAGGATATAGGGGAATCCGCATAATGAAGTTATGACCTCTTTCATCCGATCGAAAGATTGGCTTCCGGCATAGGATTCATCCCCACTCATAAGGGCCGACCACTGCTCCTGGCTCATGGCTCCTGTTCCCGAATCGGTGAGGAGATCGATAAAGACCTGTGGGCTAAGCAGGTTGAAAAGATTGTAGCGGGCCTCTTTGAGCCACACTTCCCGGTCGGACCTGGTACTGGGATACATGGGTTCGACCATTTTGATTTTATAGGGTTCTGCGTATGGTAAATTCATATGGCAATATGTAACAAGTAAGAATGCGAGAAATGAAGAATGAGTTCACTGGGAACCAGGCGCAACTACTGCCCTGGCACTAGGCACAAAATTTATCGCGTTGTTTGATATTCAGGAACAAGCGTTTGGGAGTGATATGTGTCTGTACTTTCATACCTCTTGCAAAGGTAGGGCGAAGTGGCAATATGGCATGATGAAAATGGATGTTTTTGGGCAGTTATTTTTCTGTTTCGTCCAGGTAGAGCTCATAATAGCGTGCAATGATTTCGCGTTTTTTTACAGCGGCCTCTGCTGCTCTGGCTCCGTATTCCTTTTTTGATTCGCCTTTTCTTTTTGGCTCGAAAATAAGGTCTGCAGCAAGCTCTTCCCGGTATGGTAAGTCATAATAGTACAGCACAAAGATTTCGGGATCCACTTCCCACCGGGTTATGTCGCCCGCATAGCTGATGCTGTAGAATGAGTGTCCATCGGGATGAAATACCAGATCCATTACCGCACCTTCATTTTCCAGAAACTGGTGGATCCGTTCACCATTCCGAACATCCCACAGGATTATGGATTGATCTGCCGAAGCGCTCACCAGGTATCTGCCGTTTGGACTGAACTCTGCTTCCAGGACCATATCGCTGTGTCCTTTCAGGATATGGAGCAATTTCTTCTCCTTCAGATCATACAAGCGGACCGATTTGTCCCTGGAGCAAGCCACCAGCAGGCTGCCATCCGGACTGAACTCCAAATCGTATATATCCTGGGTAGGACCATGTAACTGATAGATCACCTGCCTGGTCTCCAGATTCCAGATTCTTATGCTTTGATCCTTGCTCCCGCTGGCAATCAGACGGCAATCCGGACTGATGCTAACTGCCATGGCCACATCCTCATGTGCACGCATCCGCTCCACTAAGGCATTGTTGTATACATCCCAGAGCAGGAAGGTTTTATTCATGGCCGAAGAGACGGCCCAAAGGCCATCGCTGCTGATCTCCGCGTTCCAGATGGTGGTAGCGTGTGCATTCCAGTCGAACAGGTGTTTCCCACTTCGATCCCACAACTTGATGCTGTTATGTCCGGCCGTAAGGATAAAATCCATTTTAGGCGGCATATCAATGGCGTTGACTGCTTTGTGGTGAGCTCCTGAGACTTCAAGTTTTACCTCAAAACTGTCCGGGTCCAGTAAGCGAAAGGTTCCGTCATTAAAACCTGAAAGCAGGAACAATCCATCAGGAGAGATGTTAATGGAGGTAAGAGCTACTTTGAAAAGCTGCCGTTTAAGGATGTATGATGCTTCCTGAGTCCAGGCGGTGCTTTGCATACCCAGAAGGAGCGAAAGGGCAAAAAGCATATGGTATTTGATCCGCATAGCTGAAATATAATTCAATTCGATCAAAATACCCAATTATGGGGATCGGATGCTACATTGAGTAACTTACTTTTGTGAGATGTTAGAAATAGCAGGTGCATATTTGAAAGAACTGGCCAGTTTGGTTAACGAGATGTCACCCTACCTTCTGCTGGGATTCTTGTTTGCCGGAATACTCAGGGTAGTATTTCCCAGGCATGTAATTACCAGGTACATGGGCCAAAACAACTTCAGATCTGTGTTCAACGCCTCCCTGCTGGGTGTTCCCATGCCACTTTGTTCATGCGGGGTACTGCCGGCGGGGATTGGTTTTTACAAAAGTGGTGCCTCCAGGGGTCCCACCATCTCCTTTTTAATCTCCACACCTCAGACGGGTGTGGATTCAATACTTGCAACCTATTCCCTGCTCGGACTTCCTCTGGCCAT
>JAUVIT010000031.1 GCA_030592605.1 Bacteroidota bacterium | reverse complement strand
GCTCTCCTGTTTACCGAACGTTCTGAGAGAAACTGATCAGGCTGATCGGTCTGATACGAGTTTCCATCTTTATCGCTGAAATAGATCCAATATACACCGGGGGCAATTTCCTGGGAATGGACTCCCAGCGATATAAGCATCATGCTTACCAGCAGTTTGAGCTTCCTCATGACGGGCTAGTATTGTTGATTGAATTCGGGTTCTGTTACAAGCTTGTACTTCTTAAGGGAGTCCTGGACCCATAATTCATACTTTTCCATATCGGCTGGAATTCCAATCACATAATCCAGCGCATAAACCTCTTTTCCTGTTTCATCATAAAAACTCCATGTCCCATGTGATCTGTTATCCAGGTAGGCGCCCCTGATTTTTATGGTACTGTCGGAGAAAAACACCTCGTAGGAGCCCTGGAGTAGTCCGTTTTTATAATGGCCAGATAATCTTGGAACACCGTTTTTATAGTACTGCTTCCAGGCCCCATCCTTTATATTATCCTTCCACTCAAGCTCTTCGGAGATCCCTCCATCGGGGTAGTAGAATCGGGTCGTTCCATTTAGCTTCCCATCCACATAGTGCTCCCTGATCCTGACAGAACCATCAAACTCAGAGTAATAAGTCCAAACCGAATCCTTGACCTGACCCACATACCACCCTTCGGCCGTTGGTAAGCCGCTATAGTAAAACAGGTAAACATAACTGTGCTCACCTTCTGTTTCAAATAGCATGCGGGCCCTTAGCCCGCCATTTTCATAATAGCGAAGCATTTCTCCAACCGGGCGGCCTTCCACGAAATCAGTTTCGTAAAGGGTACGTCCATTTGGATATTCAGCCTTCCAGTGTCCTGTTTTCCGACCTTCTGCATCCACCAGGTTCTGCCCCTGCAAGGAGAGGGCCCCCAATAACAAAAAACAAATCGCCAGTGCTCTGATCATAGATCCAAATATAGTGAAAAAAGGCCATCACACAGGTGACGGCCTTAAGCTCAATTGTGTATGATAGGTCTATTTTACCTCCTCAAAATCCACATCGGTTACCTCATCATCACTTCCTTTTTCCGGAGCGGGTTCACCTTCAGCCGGGTCGCCGGGCTGACCGGCTTCGGCACCTGGCTGCTGTGCATTATACATATCCTGTGAAGCAGCCTGCCATGCAGTGTTTAAGGTCTCAGTGGCCTGTTCAATGGCAGCCAGATCCTCACTTTTGTGCGCCTCTTTCAAGCCAGTAAGAGCCTCCTCAATGGGAGCTTTTTTCTCGTCTGGGATCTTTTCACCAAACTCTTTAAGCTGCTTTTCCGTCTGGAATATGAGGCTGTCTGCTGCGTTGAGTTTGTCAATACGCTCCTTGGCTGTCTTATCGGCTTCTTCGTTCTCCTGAGCCTCCTTCTTCATCTTTTCGATTTCACTGTCGGAGAGTCCGGAGGAAGCTTCAATACGGATACTCTGCTCTTTACCGGTCCCTTTATCCTTAGCTGAGACATTCAGGATTCCGTTTGCATCGATATCGAATGAGACCTCAATCTGTGGGAGGCCACGAGGTGATGGCGGGATACCATCCAGGTGGAAGCGTCCAATGGTCTTGTTATCCTTGGCCATGGACCTTTCGCCCTGCAGCACATGAATCTCAACCTATGGCTGGTTATCTGCAGCTGTGGTAAAAGTCTGAGTCTTTTTTGTAGGTATGGTAGTATTGGACTCAATGAGCTTGGTGTTTACACTGCCCATGGTTTCAATACCCAGTGAAAGAGGTGTAACATCCAGCAAGAGTACATCTTTTACTTCACCGGTAAGTACACCACCCTGGATGGCAGCTCCTACTGCTACAACCTCGTCGGGATTCACCCCTTTGGAAGGAGCCTTCCCAAAGAAATCCTGAACTACTTTCTGGATTGCCGGGATGCGTGTGGAACCACCTACAAGAATCACCTCATTAATCTCGCTGTGGCTCAGCCCTGAATCTTTCAGTGCCTTTTTACAAGGCCCAATGACTGCCTGGATCAGGCTGTCGGCCAGACTCTCAAATTTGGCCCTGGTCAGACTTTTCACAAGGTGCTTGGGTACGCCATCCACAGGCATGATATATGGAAGATTGATTTCGGTCTGGGTAGCACTGGAGAGTTCGATCTTGGCTTTTTCAGCAGCCTCTTTCAAACGCTGCAGGGCCATGGGATCCTTTTTCAGATCGAGTCCTTCATCTTTCTTGAACTCATCGGCCAGCCAGTCGATAATTACCTGGTCGAAATCATCACCACCCAGGTGGGTATCGCCATTGGTGGATTTAACCTCAAATACGCCATCACCCAGTTCAAGCATAGAGATATCAAAGGTGCCTCCACCCAGGTCAAATACTGCGATCTTAAGATCAGAAGTCTTCTTATCAAGTCCGTATGCCAGTGAGGCGGCAGTAGGCTCGTTGATAATCCGCTTCACCTGAAGTCCTGCAATTTCTCCTGCTTCTTTAGTAGCCTGGCGCTGTGAGTCGCTGAAATAAGCCGGTACAGTAATAACGGCCTCCTTGACCTCATGTCCAAGGTAATCCTCTGCAGTCTTCTTCATTTTCTGAAGTACCATGGCTGAGATCTCCTGTGGAGAGTATTTGCGGTCGTCAATCTGGACACGTGGGGTGTTGTTTTCACCTTTGACCACTTTATACGGGACCCTTGCAATTTCCTTACTTACCCTGTCATAGCTCTCACCCATGAAACGCTTAATAGAGGAGACTGTCTTGGTGGGGTTGGTGATGGCCTGCCTTTTGGCCGGGTCACCCACTTTACGCTCTCCGTTCTCTACAAAAGCCACCACGGAGGGGGTGGTCCTTTTTCCTTCGCTATTGGGGATTACAACTGGTTCGTTGCCTTCCATTACCGATACGCAGGAGTTAGTAGTACCTAAATCAATTCCAATAATTTTACTCATAACTATTATCTGTTTATTTCGTTCTGTTTATGATCATGTATATATCTGATACAATCTCCTATCGAAGATTATGCCAATCGGGATTTTCAGGCAATGGATGTTATATTGGCACAATAATTCAGAGATATCTGCCTTTTTCATGTCAGGTTTACTGACAAATTGACTGCCAATAGGAAATTTATTGTAAACTTTGTAGGGAATTTTAATGTAAACACCATGTCGCTGCACTCGAATGTTAAACGTGTGACCACCCATGTGCTTCTGGCCATGAAGCATAAGGGGGAGAAGATTGCTATGTTGACCGGATATGATTACTCATTTGCCCGCCTCCTGGATCAGGCGGGTATTGATGTAATTCTTGTGGGCGACTCGGCTTCCAATGTAATGGCCGGTTACGAAACTACCCTGCCCATCACCCTCGACAACATGATTTACCATGCAGCATCGGTGGTAAGGGCTACCAGCAGGGCCCTGGTAGTGGTTGACTTACCTTTTGGCACCTACCAGGGTGACTCGAAAGAGGCGCTGGTGTCGGCCATTCGAATCATGAAGGAGACGGGTGCCAGTGCCATCAAGATGGAAGGGGGTGTGGAAATCAAAGAATCCATAGAGCGAATCCTGTCTGCCGGTATTCCAGTGATGGGACACCTGGGATTAACCCCTCAGGCCATTCATAAATTTGGGACCTATGTGGTCAGGGCCACTGATAAGGAGGAAGCCGAAAAATTGAAATCAGATGCTGCGATCCTTGCCGAAACAGGTTGTTTTGCCGTGGTATTGGAGAAGATTCCGGCCAAGCTGGCTGGCGAAGTGACCAGGTCCATCAAAATCCCTACCATAGGAATTGGGGCAGGTGGTGATGTAAGCGGCCAGGTGCTGGTGCTTCACGATATGCTGGGAATCACTCAGGAATTCTCCCCCCGCTTCCTGCGACGCTACCACAACCTGCAGATGGAAATAAAAGGCGCGGTTAAGAATTATATCGATGATGTTCGGTCCATGGAGTTTCCTAACAAAAGCGAACAGTATTAGAGCCTGTTAGCATTCCTAGTATCCATATAATGAGCCTGTTAAAACCTCCTGCTACGATTCTGTATGAGGACAATCACCTGATGATTGTCAACAAACGTGTCTCCCACATTGTACAGGGGGATATAACCGGTGATGTATCACTGGACAAGTTATTGAAAGCCTTTGTCAAGGAGCGCGACAACAAACCCGGTGAAGTTTTTATGGGCATTCCGCACCGTTTGGATCGTCCGGTTAGCGGAGCTATAGTTTTTGCCAAAACCAGTAAGGCCCTCAGCAGGATGGCTGGATTGTTTAAGGAGAAGGAGGTAGATAAGATCTACCATGCCATTGTCGAAAAGTGTCCACAGCCCGATTCCGGCACGCTGGAACACTATATAACCCGGAATACGAAACAGAATAAGTGCTATGTGCATGACAAAGAAGTAAATGGCTCCAAACATGCCCGGCTCCACTACCGGAAACTGGCTTCTTCTGACCGCTACCACCTGCTGGAGATTGTACTGGAGACGGGTCGTCATCACCAAATCAGAGCACAGCTTTCGGGAATAGGTAGTGTAATAAAGGGGGATAGAAAATATGGAGCCCGCAAATCCAATCCCAATGGGGGCATTAGCCTGCACGCCCGCCGGATTGCCTTTGTTCATCCAGTGAAGAAAGAGCGTCTTGAAGTGGTGGCTCCCTATCCGAAAATGGATATTTTCCCGGTCTTCTTTAAGAAAGATCCTCCAGCTTAAAGGGAAGAGGCAGCAGGTCGGTTACCTTATTGATTACCTGAATCATTTTACTACCATAGAGGATTAGCTCCATAGGAGCCTCTCCCTGACTTTCTTTTTCATACAGGACCTGACGGCAGGCACCACAGGGTGCAACAGGCCCCTCTTGCAGAATCCCCTCCCGGATGGCAGCAATGGCAATGGATTGCACCGGAACATCCGGGTGACGGGCCCCGGCATAAAAGATGGCCACCCGCTCAGCACAGAGTCCCGAAGGGTAGGCCGCATTTTCCTGGTTGCTGCCAATAATAATTTCACCATTGGTCAGGCGAAGTGCGGCACCCACATGGTATTCCGAATATGGAGCATAGGCATCCCGTGCGGCTTTAATAGCGCTGTTTACTAATATAACCTGCTCTTCCGAAAGTTCATCAAGTCGGTCATATTCATACATCCTGACCGTATATGCCCTCTGTTTCATGGTTTAAACTTAATTTGAAAATAAAGTTACTGAATATATGAACGATATAAGATTTTGTTATCAACTGACGTTAGTAGAAGGAGATTGTTAAAAACTCCCGGGAGATATTGGAGTGCATATCTCTATTTTTATCCATTCAGTTTTCACAGAATAAAGGAGGGTGCAGTTGTTGAAATCATCAGATACTTTAAAGACAGCGCTGTTAATGTTGCTGCTGGCCTTGTCGGGCAATATGCTTAAAGGTCAGAAGATCACCAGGGAGAAGTACATCGCAGACTTTTCTGATTTGGCCATGAGGGAGATGATCCGGGTTGGGATTCCTGCAAGTATCACCCTGGCCCAGGGATGCCTGGAGTCAAATAATGGTAACAGCAGCCTAGCTGTTAAGGGAAATAATCATTTTGGGATCAAGTGCCATGACTGGACCGGAAAAAAGATGTACCATGATGATGACAAACGGCATGAGTGTTTCAGATCTTACCCTTCAGCATACGAATCCTTTATGGACCATAGTCAGTTTCTTACTACAAAATCAAGATATGCTTCCCTGTTTGAGATCAGTCCGCATGACTATAGGGGTTGGGCAAAGGGATTGAAAGCAGCCGGGTATGCCACAGCCAATAACTATGCGACCCTGCTTATCAGGATTATCGAGGAGAATGAGCTTTACAATTACGACCTGATGGTATTGAACGGGACTCTTGATGGCATCGATACCAGCTCTTATCTGGCTGGCCAGGCAAGCATGACCAAGAGGAGTGTTCAGTCGAATAATAGTATTGATTACATCCTGTCAGAGCCCGGAGATACTCCTGAATCGCTCAGGGCAGAGCTGGGGCTTTACAAGAATGAGATATACAAGTACAACGACCTATACAAGGGTGCAAAGCTGGAAACGGGAAGCATTATTTATCTTCAACCAAAAAGAAGAAAGGCGGCACCGGGGAATGAAATCCACAGGATGGACGCAGGTCAGACCCTGTATGATGTAAGTCAGATCTATGGGGTAAAACTGAAACACCTGTACAGGATGAACCACATGATGGAGGGTGAGCAACCCCTGGAAGGTACTGACATTTACCTCAGAAGGAAAAAGCGGGAACCTGTTTTAAAGCTGGAACCCACCAAAGAAGAATACGAAGAGGAGGAAATGCAATTTCGCTTCGAACACTAATCCTTTAATTCACCTAAAAGCCCGGAATAGGAAATGGGCTGCTTTCTTGGATTGGAGATTATAAGGGTTCCATAACCGGATCCGCCCACTTCAAGATTGACTGTATACTTTTCAGCATTAGTTGTGATGGTGAATGAAACTGAGACTTTGTTCTTATTGTCTTTCCTGGTGATTTCCAGATCTTCGGGCTCTCCAATGAATTCTACACTTTGACTACCTCCATAAGATGGGGAATATGCTCTGCCGAAATAGGGCAGGTGGGCTTCATATTTGCCGTCTTTAGCCTTCATTGTGTATACCGAAGTCATCTGAATCGTTTTACCTCCGGAGGGTGTGGCGGATCTGACGGCAAACTGATAAGAGCCGCTCTCAATCAAGGATGCTGTTTGCTCAAATTCTGCAGCTTTAAGCTCATTTTTAGCTGTGGAAGATGATGCAGAGCAGGCTGAAAGAAAGATAGCTGCGGTAATTATAGCTGCGATTCCTGTTTTCATTCTAATTAGTATTTGAAATTAATGAGGTCAAAGATATTCATTTCAGGCAAAATGTTCAAAACATGTTAATCATTTTGACTGTCAAAACTTTACATTGGTCTGCAGGTAGCTTAAATTTATATGAAAATTGTACCATGGCCCAAGCTGAAATAGCACCTGCCAGGATGATCCTTCCTCCGGATGGCAGGCAAACACGCATTGATTTTTTTGGTGAATCCATCTCCAAAAAACACTCCCCCGACTGGTGGCACACTATCTCAGCCCTTTTCAGGCACAATCAGAAGGAGGAGGGCGTCAATCTGGAGTTCTATGTGAGTCAACTGGAAAAGGAGGGCTACTCTGAGAAATCGAGAAAGAGCTATCTGTTTATGGTCAAACGCTTCTTCGAACGTTTTGATGGAATTGAACCCCGTCAGATCAGCATGGGAGCGATTGAGGACTATAATTTCGAGTTTTTTGTTTCTGGAAGGTACTCACGTTCTTACCAGTTGCAGTTTATCAATGCAATCAGGCTGTACTACCAGTTAACGGAGGGGATCGACCTTAATTTAAAACACCTCAGGAAAACCGGTAAACCCCGTTCACAAAGCTGAATCCGGCCAGAAAATCCTTGATTTCCATTTTCCGTTTCCCTTCCTGCTGAATAGAGTGAATCTGGATCCACCCATCATTGACAGATACCTTCAGTGAGCGTTTTCCATCGGTAGAGATGGATCCGGGAACATCCTGGTGAGAAAGCTCCTCAAAAGTGGCTTGAAAAATTTTACACTGCAGTGCATCCCCTGTTTCCCTTTCCAACATGGTATATGCACCCGGGTAGGGGCTGAGTCCACGGATCAGATTAAAAAGCTTTTTTCCAGGCAGATTCCAGTCAATGCGGCAATTTTCCTTAAATATCTTTGGGGCTGGGTTTAAACCGGATGCGGAATCCAGGTATTGGTCCTGTGACTTTGCTTCCAGCTGTGCGCTGTAAAGCTGAAGGACCGTTTCAAGTACCAGCTTGGCTCCCAGTTCCATCAATCTGTCGTGGAGCTCACCCGCTGTCTCGTCATCTCCAATAGCTGTGCGCTTTTGGAGTAGAATCTTGCCCGTATCGATCTTTTCATCGATGAAAAATGTTGTAACTCCGGTCTCTTTCTCCCCATTCATAAGAACATGATTAATGGGGGCGGCACCACGGTATTGAGGAAGCAAGGAAGCATGCAGGTTAAAGGTCCCCATAGAAGGGACACTCCACACCAGCTCTGGCAGCATCCGGAAGGCCACAACTACCTGTAAATCTGGCTTCAACGCACGAAGTTTCTCCAGGAATACAGGATCTTTCAGATTCTCCGGCTGAAGAATGGGGATAGGCTTTTCCTGTCGGAGTACATAGCTTTTGACTTCGGAATGGGTGATTTTTTTTCCTCTGCCCGCCCGACGATCCGGGGCAGTAATAACAGCTACCACATTGCAGGCTGACTCAAGCAATTTCTGGAGGGGACCTACGGCAAAACCGGGAGTTCCCATATAGATAATCCGTGGCGATTGCTCATTCATCCTTTAGAGGATTATTATACTTAGCAATATTAAGAAAGTGTCCCATCTTATCTCGCTTGGTCTCCAGGTAAAACTGGTTGTGTTTGTTGGAGGGAATCTCCAGCTGAATGGTTTCAACAATGGTCATTCCATAACCCTCGAGACCCGCCTTTTTTACCGGGTTATTGGTGATCAGCCTGATATTCCTGATTCCCAGGGTGTGCAACATTCCGGCACCCACTCCATAATCACGTTCATCGTCCTGAAAGCCCAGTTCCACGTTGGCCTCGACGGTGTCGCGACCCTCTTCCTGGAGTTTGTATGCTTTCATTTTATTGTATAAACCTATGCCGCGCCCTTCCTGATTCAGGTAGATTATTACGCCCTGACCCTCTTTCTGAACCATCTTCATAGCTTCATGTAGCTGATCGCCGCAATCACAGCGGAAACTGCCAAAAATATCACCGGTAACGCAGGATGAGTGAACCCTTACCAGTACATTCTCTTCCTGGCTCCACCTTCCCTTGGTAATTGCAACGTGCTCAAGGCCATTAGATATCTGGATAAAAGGGGTCAGGTTAAAGTCGCCATATTCGGTGGGAAGTTTTACCTCAGTACCCTTTAGAACAATTGAGTCGGAGTTTAGCCTGTAAGCAATCAGGTCTTTTATGGTGATAATTTTCAGATGGTACTCAGCGGCGATGTGGGCCAGTTCCGGGAGTCGAGCCATGGAACCATCCTCATTCATAATTTCCACCAGGACTCCACCTGGCTTCAATCCCGCCAACACTGTCAGATCGACCGCTGCTTCGGTGTGGCCGGCACGTCTCAGCACCCCCTGTCGTTTCGACTTCAGGGGAAATATATGACCTGGTCGTCCGAGGTCATCCGGTCGAGTGGCAGGATCAACAAGTGCCCTGAGTGTTTTGGCTCGGTCCGAAGCTGAAATTCCTGTGGTGCATCCCTTTAGCAAATCCACGGAGACGGTGAAAGCGGTGGCGTAACTGCTGGTATTGCTGCTGACCATCAGGGGAAGATCCAGTTCTGCACAACGTTCCTCGGTAAGAGAGGCACAGATCAGCCCTTTGCCATTGGTGGCCATAAAATTAACGGTTTCGGGAGTGACCAGTTCTGCAGCGCAGACAAAATCTCCTTCGTTCTCCCTGTCCTCATCATCAACTACGATAATAATTTTACCGTTCCTGATATCTTCCAGGGCCTCTTCAATGGTGTTGAGTTTAATCCTGGTTTCTGCTTGTAGGTTGCCAGACATTGTTTCTAATCCCTCCTGAAAATTTAAAAAAACCGGCCAATAGGGCCATGTTCATCAGAACAAAATGTGAAATAAAGCGCAAAGGTATACTTTGAATTCCAATTTTCCCTAAGATATAGGTAATAACTGGGATGAAGAGCACCAATACTTGCAGGAGGGCAAGGAGCAGGTAGAAGTTCGATTTTACACCCAGAACTGTGGATAAACTCAGGGTAATTATCACCAGGAAAGGGATGATCCATCGAAGAACCTTATGCGAGAAAAAGCAGAATCCGACACCTAAACTTCCTTTAAATAGCATGGAACGGAACCTGAACAAGTTTTGATAGTTACCTGCAGAGATCCGTTTTTTTCTGCGGAACTCTTCCCGGGGACTGTTGGAGACATCTTCACTGACAGTTGCAAGGATGTTGCTGATACACGATGCTCCCTGCTCAAGAACTGACATATTAATAAAGAAATCATCCACCAGGAAGTGATTGGGAACGGGTCTGTAGAGAGACTTTCTAATGGCATAGCATCCGCCAAAAGGACCCATCATGGATTCCCAGAGAACACTTTCGTGATGTTTAATGCTGACTTCACGGCCTGTGTAGAATTTTTCCTGCCTGGATATCCCGCCACTTTTGATGCCAGTGCTGATTAAGCGTGAGTCAACCAGGCCGATACGATCTTCTTTGAAATAGCGGATCAGTTCTATAAGGGTGTTTGGCTCGAG
>JAUVIT010000241.1 GCA_030592605.1 Bacteroidota bacterium | reverse complement strand
TCAATATGGTGGTGCTTGGCGCATATATCAAAGTGAACCCGGTAGTCGATTTTGACAATGTGATTAAGGGGCTGCTTAAATCCCTTCCGGAAAGGCACCATCACCTGATCCCTCAGAATGAGAAGGCCATTAAACGTGGAATGGAGATCGTTAGAGAAGCCAAACTAACTACGTGATATTCATCTCGTCGCTGCACCCAGCACTACGTATGGTAAGCTTAGGCTTTCCCTCCCAGAGCAAATATGTCTACTGTCCCGAAACAGTTTTTTATTCGGCGCTGAACCTTGTGCTTTGCACAAGCTAAGACGCCTTAATAAAAAACTGTTTCGGTATCTGAGAGCTATTTCTCGTAAAAGTGCATCTCACGCATATAGGTATAGGCCTTGGCCGGTACCAGGTGCCGTACATCCTTTCCATCCTTAATAGCCTGCCGGATAAAGCTGGAAGAGATCTCCATCATAGGAGCATCCACCAGGGTGGCGTTGGGTAGCCGGGAAGCCATCTCTATATCAGTTCCTGGCCGGGGATAAATAAGCCGGTGGTATTTCTCCACAATCAGCTCGGCATGCTTCCATTTGTGGAAGGTACGCAGACCATCAGCACCCATGACAAGCTGGAACTCTCTTCCCGGATTAAGCTCTTCCAGGTAGGTCAGGGTGTCGATTGTATAGGAGGGAGTGGGAAGTTTGAATTCAATATCTGAGGCCCTGAAACGATCGTCATCCTCCACGGCCTGGCGGACCATCTCAAGCCGGTGGTAATCCTTGAGCAGGCTCTTTCTCTCTTTCAGGGGATTCTGCGGACTTACCACAAACCATAATTGTTCCAGCTCACTGAACTCAACCATAAAGTTGGCGATGGCCAGGTGCCCGATATGAACGGGATTAAAAGAACCAAAATAGAGTCCGGTGATCATAGGTTCAGGAAATCTAAGACAATTTTTTCTGCTTCAGCCAGGGCTTGTTCCAGCGAGTCGTTGACTACGATATGGTCGAAGCGTGACTTATGTGACATTTCAAACATGGCTTTTCCCAGCCTCTTCTGAAGTGAGGTTTCATCATCTGGTCCCCTGGAACGCAAGCGCTGTTCAAGAACCTCCTGGGAAGGAGCCTGTATAAAGATGGCACAGGCCTGCTCTCCATACTTCTTTTTCAGGTTCAGTCCGCCCACCACATCAATATCAAAGATAGCATGCTTGCCCCGCTTCCAGATAAGCTCCACTTCGCTGTAAAGGGTGCCATAGAACTGATCCGGGTAAACTTCTTCCCATTCGATAAAGGCATCCTCCTTTATCATCCTGCGAAACTTTTCGGGAGTGATAAAGTGATATTCCCTGCCATCTTTCTCACCCTCCCTGGGTTCACGGGATGTAGCCGATATGCTGAATTCCAGCCCCAGGTTCTGATTCATAAGATTTTGCACAATGGTGGATTTGCCGGCACCGGAGGGTGCACTGAAAATGAATAACTTTTCCTTCATTACAGTACGTTAAGGATCTGTTCCTTGATCCGTTCGAGCTCATCTTTCATCTCCACAACCAGCTTTTGAAGTTCTTTGTGGTTGGCTTTAGAGCCCAGGGTATTGATCTCCCGGCCCATCTCCTGGGAGATAAATCCCAATTTCTTCCCAGCAGGGCCCTGGTCCTCCAGGGTTTCCAGGAAGTACTTGCAATGATTGGCCAGCCTGACTTTTTCTTCAGAGATATCCAGTTTTTCGATATAGTAAATAAGCTCTTGCTCAAAGCGGTTTTCATCTACCGATTCTTTCAAACCGAATTCCTCAAGGTGTTTGCCAATGCGCTCCCTGACCTGGTCAATACGTTCTTTCTCATAGAGCTCCACTTCTGCCAGTTTCCGCATTATAGCATCCGTGCGCTGACGCAGATCGCCATCCAGTGATTCTCCCTCCTGTTTCCTGAAAATATTTATCTGCTCCAATGCCTTTCTCAAGGCAGCTTCCACCAAAGTCCATTCGGTCTCCTGCAGTTCAGGTTTTTCAGTGCGGATCGTATCCGGCATCCGCATCACGGTGGTCAGGAGTTCGAGAGAAGCCTGGAGCCCCAGTTCGCCGGAGATCCTGTAAAGTTGCTGATAATAGTCCTTCACCACAGGTTCATTAATGGTGCCGGAAACAGCTTCTCCGGAAAGTTCATAGTAGAAGGAGCACTCCACCTTACCTCTTTCCAGCTCTGATGCAAGAACTTGCCGGATATTTATTTCTTTCTCCTTATAGAGGGAAGGCAGACGGGTATTGACATCCAACTGTTTGCTGTTGAGAGATTTAATTTCTATGGTCAGTTTCTTGTCGGACAACAGGCATTCGGCTTTCCCATAGCCGGTCATGGATCTGATCATGGTTTTTTCTGATAAGGTTCGGGGCAAATTTACAGTATTAAGATTGCTTTGGCAACGATCAGTTTGGCATGGGTACTGTAAAGCTAAATACAGAGCCCTTTCCGGGAGCACTTTGAACAGTAATTTCTCCCCCGTTTTTTTCCACAAATTCCCTGCAGATGATCAATCCGAGTCCTGTTCCTTTCTCTCCTGCTGTTCCTGTGGATTTAAACTTTTCATCTATCCGGAATAGTTTCTCCAATTGCTCTGATGTGATACCGATCCCTTCATCCACGATACATACTTCAATCTCCTTCTCTCCGGGTTTCAACTGAATCTCCACTTTCTTATCCCTGTTCGTAAACTTGACTGCATTGGTTACAAGGTTACGAATAACACTGTTGATCATATCCCTGTCGCCATAAGCATATACCTCATCCTGCTCGGTGGAAAGCAACATTATTCCTTTCTTTTCTGCCAGCAGGCGGTGCAGGTTGATGTTCTCTTGTACCAGGGAGCTCAGGTTAAATCTTACAGGGTCGCATTTAATCCTCCCGCGTTGAGACCTGGACCAGGTAAGCAGGTTTTCGAGCAGGTCCAGCAGATGTTTTACCGACTGGTTGATCTTTTTAAATCCTGCTTTATGATCCTCTTCCTCCGTATCATCAAAACTATCCACCATCAGGTCACTGATGGAGAGCAGGCTCGAAAAGGGATTTTTCAGGTCATGAGAGATAATGGAGAAGAATTTGTCCTTGGTGGCATTGAGTTCCATCAGGTTCTTCTCGGATTTTCTTAAGGCCTCGTTGGCCTGGCTGATTTGTTGATTCTGATGCTTCAGCAGGCGGTTGGTCCGCGATTTCAACAGGTAGATATAGATCATCACTACAATAGCGGTGGAAAACAGTATCTCCAGAAGGATAAACCACCATGATAGCCAGATGGGAGGTGTGATGACAATACGCAAAAGCATGGGAGGATCACTCCGGAATCCATCCGAATTTTCAGCAACGACTTTTAGCAGGTAGGTACCGCCTTTCATATTGGTGTAGGAGACATAGTTCCGGTTTCCGGAATTGTTCCAGTCCGTATCCAGGTTCTCCATGATGTAGCTGTAGTGCAGATCGCCTGATTGCAGGTTGTTTAGGGCCGCAAATTCAACAGAGAAGAAGCGGTGCCTGTAATCCAGGAAGATCTCCTCCATGTAAGTTACATTTTCGTAGGTATAGAAGTTCTCCTTGAATTCTACAATGCGACCGGGATGCTCCTCAAACTCCTCTTCCAGATCGATCCCTGCAATCAGCACCTCCTTGCCCAGCACTTCAAGCTTGGTCAGGGTCACCTCTGGCACATTTTTCACGGGTTCAATGCTTTCAGGATCGAAAACATTTAAGCCATAGACCCCTCCAAAATAAAGTTTACCACTGGCCCCTTTGTGGTAAGAGCCCCCGTTAAATTCATTGCTTTGGAGGCCGTCGTTCATATCGAAATTTTTTACCTCAAAAGTCTCCAGGTTAAAGCGACAGATGCCCAGATTGGTACTAAGCCAAATACAGTTGTTGTTGTCAGGCAGCACCCCATATATGACCTCATTGGCCAGTCCCTCGTTTACCCCAAATCGTCTGAATGACCCAGTGGCAGGATAAAACATATTAAGCCCGCTGTTGGTTCCAATCCAGAATCTCCCCTGGGGATCCTCATATATGGAAAAGACGATATTGTCAGAGATGGTATTGGGGTCTTCCGGATCGTTAGAATAATTGGTACAGCTGCCATCTACAGGATCCAGCATGCAGAGTCCTCCACCATAGGTACCCACCCAGAGATTGTCCATCTGATCCTGGTGAATAGCGGAATAGATAAAATTGCGGGGTGGTCCATCTTCCTGTTCTGTTCCTACCAGGTAGCGCCTGAAAGTC
>JAUVIT010000170.1 GCA_030592605.1 Bacteroidota bacterium | reverse complement strand
TAGCTGCACTCACTCTGAACTACCTGAATGCAAGATGTGAGCGGGTACGAATGGCCAATATCGCGCAGACCATCAATGTGCTGCAGGCGCTGATTTTTACAGAGGGTGATCAGATGGTGCTGACTCCTACCTATCATATTTATGACATGTACAAGGTGCATCATGATGCTACCTTATTGGCACAGACATTAGAAGGTCCGGATTATACTTTAGGTTCAGATGCCTTGCCGGCCATCAGTGCCAGTGCTTCCATGGATAAGGAAGGACTGATCCACTTGTCTCTGGTGAATATTGATCCTGAAAAAGCGGTCGACATGGAAATTGAAATCAAGGGAAAAGAATCTGCAAACGTGAGGGGTCAATTGCTTAGCTCGGAGAAGATGGACAGTCACAATAGCTTTGATAATCCCGGGGAGGTGGTACCTGTAAGTTTCGATGATGTGAGCCTCAAAAAGGGAAAGCTGCAGCTGACCATACCTGCCCGTTCGGTGGTGGTACTTCAGCTGGATTAAACCCTGCACTATAGTGGAATCACATACGGGCCAGTGCCATGGTGGCCGCATGCAATGATATGGTGATAAACAGATAAAGGTACCTGGCGCGTTGGCTTGAAAGTCCAGGGAAACGGTAGTGAATGGAACCGGCATGGCAGGAGGAGAGACAATCGCCACAGAGTGTGCATGTAATTCCCGGCTTCCTGGCAGCGATATCCTTCCGGTTCAGAGCATCATATTTACATGTGGTGGTACAGACCATGCATTCGGTGCAGCTGTTCTGATCGATGGTCAGCCGGAAGGGATTGACAAAACGGGTCAGGTTGACGATGGTTCCTATGGGACAGTAGGCGGTACAGTGAACCATTCGACCCTCTCTTCTTGATACCAGCAGGATCAATCCCAGGCCAACGACGCCAAAACCAATGGCAAGCAGGGTGGCAGTGATTACCGGAACTTTCATCCATCTTAACACAATGGCTCCGGCAATTACGAGAAGCAGTACGGTGGATTTCAGCGCCCATTTATTCCGGATGGGTGTCCTTCTGGTTTTCCCGACAGAGCTGATGGAATCGACGGCTCCAAAGTAACAGAGGTGACTGCACCATGCAGGTCCCGAGAGCACCAGGGTACTTACAAAGAGGATGCTCATCACCGAAAGGTGTCCCCGGTAAATGGGGCCTGCCAAGATCATCATTGGAATGGGCAAATGCAGCTTCCCGGTCATCAGGAATCTTTCAAATCCAAACAGTCCCAGGATAAGCTGTGAAAAAAAAAGCACCGAGAAGGCCAGCCAGGTGTATCTCCTCCAGGTCTGCACTTTGGAGGGATCCTGCATTTTGTATGCCACAATAGCTCCGTAGAGAGCTATCAGCACAATTTCGAACCATCCTGCTCCTGGCAGAAAACGCTCCAGAAGCAGCATGGGATTTTCGACCATGAGCTGAACGGGTATCAAAAGAAAGAGTGCAAAGAGGAATACGGCTAATGGAAGTCGCAAGAGTCTTGTATTATGCATACGGAATTCTATTCAATGGTTTTAATAGCTAGCAGTTCCAGGGTTTGATCCCCACTGTTGTTCCAGAAGCGTTCTTTCCCGGCTTCCACGGCGAATGACTGCTCTACTCCCAGCTCATATACCCTTTCCTCCACATTAATTGAACCCGCTCCCCGGAGCATAAAAAAAATGATTCGCCATTCATTGATGTGTTTCTCCATGCACTCGCCGGGAGCCAGGTGGAGCCTGATTAACTCATGCTTGTCAAACCTGAAAAGCAACCAGGCATCCTGATTTATCGGTAGTTTCGTTGCATTCTCGTTGTTAGTGGGCCTATTATACATATTCGTTTAAGAGCTTAAACCCATTCCTCACTAAGGATATCTCCTTCCACTCCCACAATGATCCTTTTAACAGGTATTTTTCTCTCTGCTTGTCCAGCGGCCATTTTGACCATCTGCATCAGTCCCCCACAACAGGGTACCTGCATCATCATTACAGTTAAGGTATTGATTTTTGCTTCATCTATCAAGCCTTTGATCTTTTCCACATATGTTTCCAATCCGGAATCGAGTTTTGGACAGGCGATTGCCAGAGTTTTCCCCTTGAGCCATTTTGAATGGAAATTGCCCACTGAGAAAGCTACGCAATCAGCAGCCAGAACCAGGTCAGATTGCCTGAAGTAGGAGGCACCGGGATTGATCAGGTGCATCTGCACCGGCCACTGTCGTAGTTCTGATGGCTGCTCGGCCACTGTTCCTGTTGCCATGGTAAAGGCTCCTGCGGCGGGAATCGTTCCTGCTGCTGCTGACTGGGGAGTGAAACTGCGTGCTTCGGAGCCGGCACAACCACAGGCCAGTTGCTCTTCTTCCACCTTTGCATTGTGTACCTTTTGCAAGATCTCAGCCACACTGAATTTCAGTTCTTCCTTATGATCTTTCAAGTACTGAACACCCTCCTTCAGAAACTCCATTTCATTGTGTTCCTTCAAGTGCTGAAGATGAGCCACCACTGTGTTTTCACCTTTTTCCACCATGATCTCCATGACCTTGGTCTCGTTGTAGGGCTCTGCTTCTCTTTTCTCTATAGTTATGGCACCCTGTGGGCAATGGCCCAGGCAGGCACCCAGTCCGTCGCACATCAGGTCGCTGATCAGCCTGGCCTTGCCATCAATCATCTGCAAAGCACCCTCGTGACAATTGGGAATACATTCTCCGCATCCATCACATAACTCTTCATCTATTTTGACCATTTCTCGTATCATAGCTCTAAAGTTTATTGTTTTCTAATACAAAGATGCAGGATAAGGAGCCTAATATTCGGTAACATATGTTACAGGTGCAAAGATACACTTAGGGAATTTACTATATTTGGTCAGCAGATTTAAAAATAACTTATGATATATTCATCCTGCAGGAGATTATTACATTTCTGCATGAAAATACTTGTGATTTCTTTGCTTCTTGTGTTGCTCCCCCTCTCCTGTCAGAAAGATGAGGGATTGGGTGGAACCGGGTCCATTTCCGGTACCATTACAGAACAGTTTTACAATGATGATTACTCTCTGCTTATCTATGAGAAACCGGCCGTGGATGAGGATGTCTTTATTGTTTTCGGTTCCAGTGAGGAGCTGGGTAACAGGGTACGGACCAATAACCAGGGACAGTTCAGGTTTAAATACCTCTACCCGGGTAACTACCAGGTATATTTTATTTCGGGCGACTCCACATCGGTGTTGAATATGGATGTGGAAAAGTTGTATGAACTTGAACTGGATCGTGGCGAGGATCATGAATTGGGGAGACTGGAAAAATTAAGCACTTTGGATTTTGATGAGGGGGCCGCCATGATCAAAGGAGTGGTAAAGGTGATCGATTATGTGGACCTAAGCTCTTACCCAAACCTGGTTATAGAAAAAATCTATTATGCCACGGAGCAGGAGGTCTACCTGACCTATAACAAACATACCTTCTATGATGAGCGTATCAGGACCCAGACAGGGGGTTATTTTGAGTTCGGGAGACTGATTCCGGGGGATTACCAGGTTTTCCTTTATTCTGACGATGTTACCGGGGAATCCGATAAGGTGACCATAGAGTTTGAGGTAAGTATTGACGATCTGGACCAGGTGGTAGATCTGGGTGAAATTGTCATAGAAAAACTATAAATTTGATTCTATGAAAGCAAAAACTGGAGTCTTGTACCTATTGACCGCTACCTTCATGCTTTTTGCAGGTCCTATCCTTGGACAAAGCACTGAGATTATAAAGGAGAAAAAAATTGCTTCCCAGTCTATTTATGAATATTTTGTTGAAGAGGGCATTGACGAGCCTTTGCTTGAGTCCTATGAAAAGTTTGATGAGCAGGGTAATTTATTAGAGATCAAGGAGCTAAATAACAAGGGTGAAGTGAAGTCGTGGCAGAAATATGTGTATGATGAAGAGGGTAGGGTGGTGGAGGAGATATTCTTTGATTCAAAAGGCAGGGTTGAAAGTAAAGAGAAGAGCATCTACTCGGATGGATTGAGAATAGAGAAACAGTTTTACAACAAGAAGGATAAGTTAGTTAAGCGGAAGGTTTATGAATATGAGTTCAGGGACTGATTTTCAAGAAATACTGAAGCGGTTTGAAGGCATCTCCCTGGAGGAGGTGAACAAAGCCAGCCTGATGCGCAGAAAGGACAAAAAGTACCTTTTCAGCTTTCAGCATCTTTCTGAGCTGCTGACTTTGGTGTGCAAGGACTACAGGGTGCTTGAGATTGATGGTTCCCGTTCCCAGCACTATCATACTCGCTATTTTGATACCGATGGCCGGGAGATGTATCACAAACATCACCGTGGCCTGGCCAACAGACATAAGGTGCGGATTCGGCGATATGGCTCAGGCACACTCCATTTTCTGGAGGTGAAAAAGAAGAATGCCAAAGGAATAACTACCAAAAAGCGTGTGAAAACCAGTGGTATGGAACATGCGGTCCTGTTGAAAGAGGAGGAGTTCCTGGCTTCCTGTTCTCCATACGCTGGCAGTGGAATCGACTCTGCCATGGAGAATGAATTCCGTCGGATTACCCTGGTCAGTCAGGCGCAAACCGAACGTGTGACCCTTGATTATAGCTTGCAATTTACCAGTAAAGAGAATGGGGAAGAGTTGGCGCTTCCAGGGATCGCTATTGCTGAAATCAAATATGAAAATCACCTGGCGGGTTCACCTCTTCATGCTGCTCTGAGAACGCTACGAATCAAGCCAAGCCGATTCAGTAAATATGCCATTGGAATGGCCTTACTACATTCCGGCTTAAAACAAAACCGGTTTAAGAGTAAAGTTAGAAAGGTTAATCAGCTCAATCAACAGTACCAACTAACCCTAAAATAAACTTAACATGCCTGAATTTCTGAATATCGAATTGATGAACTGGGAGGACTTCTGGGACCTGGTTATCCGCGCATCCTTTAACCTCTTAGTGGTCCTCATTTTGGTAAGGGTTCTATATTATAGAATTACGCCCAGAAAAGAATACCTCTTTACCTATATCCTGATTAGTGTGGTGGTATTCTTTATGATTATGCTGCTTGAGAATGTGGGTGTTGAGATTGGTTTTGCGCTGGGACTTTTTGCCATATTCGGGATGCTCCGTTACCGGACCCAGCAGATCCCCATCCGGGAGATGACCTACCTCTTCCTTGTAATCGGGGTTTCTGTGATCAATTCGCTGGCCAACAGGCGGGTCAGTTATGCAGAG
>JAUVIT010000016.1 GCA_030592605.1 Bacteroidota bacterium | reverse complement strand
GGCTTTTACCCAGCTGGCAGAGTCACGATCCAGCGATACGCCAAGGATCTCAAATCCCTGTTCATGGTAGGTATTATATATTTCCACTACTTCGGGATTGGCACGGCGGCATGGGCCACACCAACTGGCCCAGAAGTCTATCAACAGTACACTTCCATTATGCACATCAGATACTTTCAGGAGTTCCCCCTCCGGGGTTTCAAGCCCAAAATCAGTATATTTCTTCCCTATGGAAACAGCTTTCATTCTTTCAAGTTTGCCAGACATATACTTATACTCTTCCATTTGCTGCAGAGGGGCGTCCAGTCTGGTAAGAGCAGCATCAAGCTGCTCAGTATCAAGCATATAAAATGTATTCCTTAAAGCAAGGACAGTAGCAAAGGAGGAGGGATTCTCTTCAATATAGACAGAGTCGATTTCAACCTGCTGCTCATAGAGCTTGAAATAGGCTTCGCGCAGCACAACAT
Organism: Bacteroidota bacterium; assembly: GCA_030592605.1. Classification (GTDB taxonomy): domain Bacteria; phylum Bacteroidota; class Bacteroidia; order Bacteroidales. The sequence continues at coordinate 11,798 of JAUVIT010000016.1, read as the reverse complement.
AGGCCTCCGGGTTTTCAGCATTGGGACCTTTTCTAAGCTCAGCAACCATTGCACTCATCTTTTCTGTAATGCTCTTCAGTTTCTCATTATAGGCATTCAGGTCATTCTGGGCTTTGCTGTCTGACTCAATCACAGGAGCGTCCATGGTTCCTGTAATGGTGTAGTTGCTGTTATCCATCAGGAGTTGGATGGATGCTTCACCATCCTCCACGGTCAGGTGCATTGTGGTTATAGCATCAACACCTAAGGTAAGAACAGCAGGTGATCCTGCTTCCGCAAAGGCGGAATCGTAGGTGATATAGTCTCTGTCTGCAGGGGCCATCAGCTTGACCCATTTGCCCTCGGTGTCCTCAAGATTCACATTAATGTTATAGGTTTCGTTATTTTGATCGCAGGCTTGCAAGGCAATGATGGCCAGCGCGATCCAAATTAATTTACGCATATCAGATTGAGTTTTAAATTGATGCGCAATAATACAATTTATTCTTTAACAGCGGAATAGTCCGGTGTATTAATCCCCTGATTTAAACTTATTCAAGATAGAGGATGCGGCCATAAAGGAAGTGATACGTCCTTCGGAAATGGCTTTTTCGTGAACTTCAAGCTCTTTTTTCATGGCCGGATCATTAAATACCTGCATATAGATCCCGTCCCTGAGAGTTTCATACATCCAGTACCTGGACTGTTCCAGCCTACGCTCTTTAAGGAAGCCGCTCTTTGTAACAAAGTCGGCGTATTTCCGGGCCAGGGCCCATGTTTCCGGGATCCCTTTGTTGTACAGTGAGGAACAGGTTTTTACCATTGGAACCCATCCGGAAAGTGAAGGAGGGAAAAGGTGAAGGGCATTGGTAAACTCAGCCTGGGCCCTTCTGGCCCTGGGAATATTTGTACCATCTGCCTTGTTAATTATGATGGCATCGGCCATCTCCATGATCCCCCTTTTTATTCCCTGCAGCTCATCTCCGGCTCCCGCCAGCATGACCAGGAGAAAGAAATCGACCATACTGTGGACCGCGGTTTCTGATTGGCCGACACCTACGGTCTCCACAAAGATGGTATCGAATCCTGCTGCTTCACACAAGATAATGGTCTCCCTCGTTTTCCTGGCTACGCCACCAAGGGTACCTCCTGAGGGAGATGGCCTTATATAGGCCCTGCTGCTTCCTGCGAGCTCCTCCATGCGGGTCTTATCACCCAGGATGCTACCACTGGATCGCTCGCTGCTTGGATCAATGGCCAGGACAGCCAGTCTGCCACCATCCTTAATAATATGTTTGCCCAGCGATTCGATAAATGTACTCTTACCTGCACCCGGCACTCCCGTGATTCCCACACGGAATGCATTGCCTGAATAGGGTAAACAGGCGGCGATCAACTCCTGTGCAGCCTCTTGATGACTCTCCAGGGAACTCTCCACCAGGGTAATTGCCTGGCCCAGCATACTGATGTCACCCTTGCGGATTCCGCTCAGTAGTTGTTCAGTACTGTACTGCCTCTTTTTGGCTTTCTTTAGTTGATCTACAGCCTGCAGGTTGATTGAACCTGGCTGTTCAACACCTTCAGAGACTGAGAGTGCACTCTTTTTCTTTTTGGATCCGGTCATGCTATGACTAATAGTGGGCTTTCAGAATGGCTTCTACCTGGTCCTGGCTCTGAATACTGGTGGTGGCTTTGACTACCACTCCGTTTTTGAAGTAGATAGTAAAAGGCAATCCCATAAATCCACGACATTCGGGAAGGTTACGGATTACATGTGCTTCCGGATGATCAAAAGGAATATCGTAGAAAGCCACCTGCTGGAATTGTTCCTTCAGGATCTCCAGGGCGGCATACACAGGCTGGCACATGGGGCCCATACGGCCACAACAGATCATTACATTAGCATTCTCTTCGAGGACCTGCTCAAAATCTGCTTCTGAGTGAATATGTTTGAGTCTTGTCTGAAGCTCCATAAGCTTATTTGATTTTAAGTTGGAACTGAATACTTGGGGACGGTATATTTATTTTTAAAATACTCATAAATGGAGATCTGCGCCCTTATATCAGGCCCCTTGGTAATGATTCTCTCATTTTTCAGATTTTCATCGATCTCACATGCTTTAACATTGTCGGAGAGCTGAATGTTCAGGATGTCCAGCAATTCCTTTTTCAGGTCTGGATCGTACACAGGGAAGATGCATTCAACCCTGCTGCGCAGGTTCCGTTTCATCCAGTCGGCCGAACCAAGGTAGATCCGGTGGTCACCATCATTCAGAAAGACAAAGACTCTGGCATGCTCAAGGTACCTGTCCACAATACGGATTACCCTGATGTTTTTGCTATAGGGCATGCCTGTTTTCAGGGTACACACCCCCCTGACGATCAGGTCCACCTTGACACCAGCTTCACTGGCTCTGTAAAGACTATCCACCATCTCTTTGTCCTGCAGTCCATTCATCTTCAATAAGATATATCCATTCTTTCCCTCTTTCACATGGGCTATCTCCTGGTTGATCATCTTGATAAAGCCAGGGACCATGTTGAAGCCAGGGACCATGATATGTTTGAATTTGGGACGTAACTGCTGATCCTCCAGGTGCATGTAAAGCTCTTTTACCTCACTGACCACCTCCGGATTGGAGGTAAATAGTCCATGATCTCCATAGAGACGGGCAGTTTTTTCATTGAAGTTGCCGGTTCCGAGATAGGCCTGATCTCCATATTTGGTCCCTTTCTTACGGATAACCATGGCGATTTTGGCATGTACCTTAAGTTTGGGGATGCTATAAATGATCCGGATTCCGGCCTTGGTCATTTCATAGGCCCATTTCAGGTTGGCTTCTTCATCAAATCGCGCTTTCAGCTCAACAAATACGGTTACTTTTTTCCCGTTCTCGGCCGCTGCAATCAAAGAGTTTACTACCACCGAGTGGTCCGATACCCGGTACTGGGTTGTCTTGATCTCCTTGACAGTCGGATCGGTAGAAGCTTCACTGAGAAACCTCAGATAGTGCTCAAAGGGCTGATAGGGAACACTCAGCAGAAAATCTTTTTTACTGATAAGACTGGCAATGGGTTTTTTCTGGTTGGCCAGAGCTGGGATGGGGATGGGGGGGAGGCTTTGAATCTCATATTTAGGATAGGCTGGATTCGGGAAAGAGAAAAAATCCCTGAAGTTATGCCTGTTTCCTCCCATCACCATGATGTCTTTGGTGATATGGAAGGAGGTGGTCAGGTAGTCCAGCATTTTCTCTGGCATGGCTCTGTCAAACTGGAAACGGTTTGGTTTGCCAACCGAACGCACCGATCTGATCCTGTCAATGGCGCCAATCAGGTCATCACCTTCAAAGTCATCATACTCCATATCGGCATCCCTGGTGAGCTTCAGGGAGTAGCTGCTTTTGACCTGATATCCGGGGAAGATGGCATCGATGTGCTGCTTGATAACATCCTCCAGGAACATGATGTAGTGTACTCCATCTTTTTCGGGCAGCTCCACAAACCTGGAGATATTGTGATCGGTTGGAATCTTTATTATTCCGTATCGCTCCAGCTTCTTATGTTTATTACTATCCTTACTAACCATCTCTAGTGCCATATATGGCTGCCCGGTCCTCATAAATGGCCGGACCTTCTTTTTTATCAGGAGAACAGGTTGAATGGATGTGATAATATTGGAATAGAACGCATCTCTGACGAAACTGGTTTGTTCCTCTGACAACTCATCATTCTCGTTTACTACGACGATGTTGTTTTTTCGCAGCTCAGGTAGTATCTCCTGCTCAAAGATCAGGTGAAAGATCGATTGCTGGTTGGTCACAATCTCATTGATCTGCTTGATTATGCTGACCGGGTCAACTTTCCTGAAGTGCTGTTTGGGAAACTCACGTTCGTGTCGAAGCATCTGCTTGTAATAACTGACCCTCACCTGGTAAAACTCCTCTGTGTTGTTGGAGTAAATGGCCAGAAATTTGATGCGTTCATAAAGAGGAAGGGTTTTATCCATGGCTTCCTGAAGCACCCTGAAGTTAAAAGATAGCCAGCTGATATCGCGATTGGTGTATTCGTATTTGCCCATATGGAGGAGATGTATATACAAATGTAACGATAGTTTGCAAACTGATCAGCATGCAAAGGGCTTACCTGTCCCAAAATAGCTTGTATTCTTGTGGAGCATATCCCGGTTTTTCGTATTTTAGTAAAAACACTCTGACATGGATATATTATCTGACCCTGCAGTGATTTGGTTCCTTATTGGTCTGGGTTTGCTGCTCCTCGAATTGGTACTCCCCGGATTGGTGATTCTATTTTTTGGTGTAGGTGCCTGGGTAACCGCCCTGTTTTGTGCCATCACTGATATTAACCTGAACTGGCAAATCCTGATCTTCCTTGTGGCCTCCCTGATGGGGCTGGTATTGTTACGAAAATACCTGAAGAAACGTTTCTTCGGTCGAACGGATAAGGAGATCGATGATCAGCTTGAAGAGTTTATCGGCCGAAAAGCCTTAGCTATTGATGATTTTAAGGACGGTGCCGGCAAAGTTGAGTTCAAAGGGACTCGGTGGACGGCCAGGTGTAGTGAACCCGTTTCCAAAGGAGACTGGGTGATTATCCGGAGCAAGGACAGCCTGACTTTCAACGTTGAAAAACCCTCTTAAACTTCCGACCAATAAGCATTAACTTATTAACCCACTAACTTACTAACTTTCTTATGGAAATAAATGCACTTACTCTGGTATATGCCGGCTTAATTCTCCTGGCACTGATCATTCTCTTATCCTCTATCAAAGTAGTACCCCAGCGCAAAGCCTATATCGTGGAGAGATTGGGAAAATATCGGGTTACCCTGATGGCCGGTTTTAATATCATCATGCCTTTTATTGACCGGGTGAGGTATAGGCATACACTGAAGGAACAGGCCATTGATGTAGCATCTCAGATATGTATCACCAGGGACAATATATCGGTTGAGGTGGACGGAATTCTTTATTTGCAGGTAATCGATCCCATGAAAGCTTCCTATGGCATTGATCATTATCAGTTTGCATCGATCCAAATTGCCCAGACCACTATGCGGAGCATTATTGGTAAACTGGAACTAGACCGTACTTTTGAGGAGCGTGAGACCATCAACAACAGCATAGTTTCTGCGGTGGATAAGGCCAGCGATCCATGGGGAGTTAAGGTCAACCGCTACGAGGTAAAAAATATCATTCCACCCCAGAGTATCAAAGATGCCATGGAGAAGCAGATGCGTGCCGAGCGTGAGAAACGCGCTGTGATTGCTGAATCGGAGGGCGAGAAGCAGGCAAAGATAAATGTGGCCGAAGGCTCCAGGCAGGAGGCGATCGCTGAATCGGAAGGGGAGATGCAGAAGCGGATTAATGAGGCCAAAGGTAAGGCATCAGAGATTGAGCAGGTGGCTGTGGCCACAGCCAATGGGATCAGAGCCATTGCAATCGCTATCAATGAAAAAGGAGGAAAGGACGCCGTGAATCTGAGGATTGCAGAGCAATATCTTATGGAATTTGGGAAGCTGGCCAAGGAGTCAAATACCATGATTTTGCCTTCCAACCTGACAGATATCTCAAGCATCATTGCCACGGCCACCAAGGTTTTTGATGCAAGCAAGAAAGCCTGATAGGTGATTTTTTTCGCTTACCGGCGCTATAATTATTTATATAGTTATACTTTTGCACCATTGAATAGTAAGAGGAGCTAACGATAGGTGCTGTATGCGTGGTCGGTTTTTTAAAATAATAGTATTGATTTTCATGGTGATCCTGCTTTCTGCAGCCACCATTTTTGTTTCCAGGGGAACAAAATCCATAGAAACAATATCGGCACAGGTCCCTGCGCCCTCCGTTGAGGAAAGGGACCCAGTACATTTAGCCCCACCTTTCCGGGAGTTTGTGCAGTTTATGGAACAGGAGTTGGACAGCACAAACACCGTAGGTGCAGCCTTTACCATCGTACATGGAGGGGAAGTCGTTTATACAGGAACCTATGGGGTGCGCGAGAAAGGGAGCCTGAAGGAGGTGGATGAGCATACCCTTTTCAGGATGGCTTCAGTGTCCAAAGGATTTGCAGGTGTGCTGGCCAGCATTCTGGAACAGGATGGCGCTTTTTCACTAAACGACAGAGTGGTGGAACACTATCCGGGATTTTTGCTTAAGGATTCTGTCAATACGGCCGACCTCACCATCAGGAATCTTTTAAGTCACACTTCGGGACTTGTGCCCTATGCTTTTGATAACCTGGTGGAAGCCGATCAGGATTTACCTACCATTATTGAACGCCTGGACGAAGTGGATATCTCAGCTCCCCCCGGTGAACTGTACGGATACCAGAATGTGATGTTCAGTATGCTTGATCCCATTGTAAGGAGAGCCACCGGGATACCCTACCAGGAGCTCCTGCAGGAGAGAATATTCAATCCCTTGGGGATGACAGATGCATCGGCCGGACCAGTTGATATGGACAGGAATCCCAACCTGGCCTATCCCCATGTGAGAACTAAAAAAGGTTACACGGCTCTTCATCTTCATGAAGGATATTACAACGTATTGCCTGCAGCTGGGGTGAATGCCAGTATTTCCGATATGGGTAGTTGGCTTCTTGCCCTGCTGGGGTACAAACCAGAATGGATGTCCGATACTGTATTAAATAACATATCTACACCTGTCATATACACTCCCTTGAAATGGCAGTACACCCGTTACTGGAAACCTTTCCGGGAGCGATACTATAGCCTGGGCTGGAGGATCTATAACTACCAGGGACGTCAAATTGTATATCATGGCGGATATATTCGTGGCTACAGGGCCGAGATTGCTTTCTGTCCATCCGAGGATGTGGGTATCGCTTTTATGCAAAACTCACCCAACAACCTGGCTTCACGCTGTGTGCCAACTTTTATTGATCTTTTCCTGGAATAATTATAAAAATAGTTATTCGTTTGCTTCATGAGTACTATCCTTTAGTCTCCCGAAAAGTTTACTTCCAAAAGCATGTAAAATCCCTTATTAACAAGCATTTCGATGGATCTGTGGTAAGTTTTGCATCATTTTTCAAATGAGCATAGTAGTATACCTGCTCAAAGTGAGCCTGGCACTACTGTTTGCGGAATGAAGGTGCGCAAAGGAGAGGTGATCGGAAGTGTTGGAAACACCGGTCAGTCCACAGGACCACACCTTCATTACGAGGTCCGAAAAAATGAGGATCATCTGAATCCTGCAGATTTTTATTGATTCGGGTAAACCCTAATTCGTTTTGGTTGTTATAATCTCGTAAATTCGTGAGATAATATTAAACCCAACCAGAATGAACTTTGATCTTTTAGTGATTGGCAGCGGACCAGGAGGGTACGTTGCAGCCATCCGTGCCTCCCAGCTGGGATTGAAAACTGCAGTAGTTGAACGTGAATCCCTTGGAGGGATCTGCCTTAACTGGGGATGTATACCCACCAAATCCTTATTGAAAAGTGCACAGGTATACGAGTACTTCCTTCATGCTGCAGATTATGGCATTGCTGTGGATGGCTCGGTAAAGCCCGACTTTGAAAAAGTAGTGGGCCGTAGCCGTACGGTGGCCGAGGGAATGAGCAAGGGAATCGAGTTTCTGTTCAAAAAGAATAAGATCGAAGTCATCAATGGCACCGGGAAACTAAAATCTCCCGGTGTTGTTGAAGTAAGAGATGCAGACGGTAAAGTCTCGGAGGTAAAAGCTGATCATATTATCCTGGCCACGGGTGCACGCTCCAAAGAGCTGCCCAATCTGAAACAGGATGGGAAAAAGATCATAGGATACCGTGAAGCCATGACTTTACCTGCTCTACCGAAATCAATGGTGGTTGTGGGTTCCGGAGCCATCGGTAGCGAGTTTGCCAATTTTTACAATACCATGGGATGCCAGGTGACCCTGGTGGAGTTTCTTCCAAATGTAGTACCACTGGAAGATGAAGAGGTCTCCAAGCAATTGGAACGCTCCTTTAAGAAGGCTAAGATGAAGGTAATGACCTCCTCCTCGGTGGAATCGGTCGATACCTCAGGCAAGCTGTGCAAGGTGAAGATCAAGACCCCAAAGGGAGAGCAGGAAGTGGAAGCGGAGATTGTACTTTCAGCCGTTGGAGTAACTCCCAATATTGAGGGGATCGGATTGGAAGAGCTGGGGATTGAGATGGAAAAAGGCAAGGTAAAGGTGGATGATTTCTACCGGACCAATGTGAATGGTGTTTATGCCATTGGCGATATTGTGGGCGGTCCTGCCCTGGCCCATGTGGCCTCGGCTGAGGGAATTACCTGCGTGGAGAAAATAGCCGGGCACAAGCCACAAGCCGTGGATTATAAGAATATTCCCGGATGTACCTATACCAGTCCGGAAGTGGCTTCAGTGGGGATGAGCGAAAAAGCTGCCAAGGAGGCAGGTTATGAACTGAAAGTGGGTAAGTTCCCTTTCACAGCTTCAGGGAAAGCTTCCGCTGCCGGTGCCAGGGATGGATTTGTCAAGCTGGTGTTCGATGCGAAATATGGGGAGCTGTTGGGTGCACACCTGATTGGTGCCAACGTAACTGAGATGATTGCCGAACTGGTGGTGGCCCGAAAACTGGAGACCACCGGAGAAGAAATAATAAAGGCTATTCATCCGCATCCCACCATGTCGGAGGCGATCATGGAAGCTGCCGCAGCCGCCTATGGGGAGGTGATCCACATTTAATCCTGCAGGTAAAACGCATAAGCTGGTTCAGCTACTTTTCCCATAAACAATATGGATTTGCTGCTCTTTTCTGTTATGGCAAACAGAAAGGGGCGGTCCAGCCTGATCTCATTCATGGGTCCGATGGAAGTAGGCTCCATGACTACTGCTGTTACTGCAGCTGCTTCGGTTCCCTCTTCATTCACTTTGATATAAGTCTTGTGGATCACGTCCGAAATCAGGAGATCAACGGGACTGATCCCAGAGAAATCAGCATGCTCCGTAAAAGCAATATTCAGTCCCATGGCCTTTAGATCATCTGCCAGTGAGCGTTCAAATTCAAATTCGAATCTTGGCATATAAACGCTGAAATCTTCCTGTTCTTTAAAGCTCTTCATCCAGCCTTCCCATTCAGCTCCATCCAGCTCCTGTACCAGGAGATCCACAGAGCTCTCTTCAGAGGGGAGGAAAAGAAACATAGAAAATTTTCCATTTTTATAGGGAAGCTCCACGGCGCTGAAAGACTGGTTGGTTGACACCTTAAATGTACTTTCCAGCTGCATCATATCCACCTTTCCAAACAGGCTCCCATTTTCATTATAAAAATTGGCCTGATGGGTGTCATCCGGATCAAACTCCACCTCCCACACGCAATTAAAATAGATTGCATTTATAAGGAACATCATCACTTCCGGATCGATACTATCGATAATATCTTCAATTTTGCCATGGGTTTTACCATTCACCCAGTCGTTAATTATTTTTACTGCCTCTGCACTTCCGAAATCCAGTTCCTCCACCTCGGCATCGTAATAGTGATTGTTCAGAGTGATAAATTCGGGTTCCACAGGGAAGCCTTCATCATACCAAAGGGAGTTGGCAATCTCCAGCAGGTTGCCATTTACATTGGTCACCAGTACCTGGATAAGCTCCTTTGTGATCTCGTTAACCTCCTCCCGGGTGAGACCCTCGTAGTTCAGGACTTCTTCAAAAGCAAAGCGGGTAGTGGTCTCGGCACCATTATAAGCCATGCCCAGGGCAATACTGACCGATGCAGGTGAGATCATCACATTGGCTTCCTCTTCGGCTTCAAATACTTTTTTTAAGAGCTCAAGGCCAAATTCGTTATTGGTTTCGATCACCTTGGCCGACTTCAGGTTGTAATCGAATTCCAGGCTTGTAATATCATGGCTGCAGCTGTATCCGAGAATGTACGGCGCCAGTGCAAATATGAGTAAGAATCTACGGGTTTTCATTTTTTTAAATAGTTACATCTGTTTATAATACGCAAAGCTGCGATTCATATTGTGGCCCTGTCTGTTTTTCAAGAACAAGATGTATGCCAAGCCTTCAGGGTTGTGTACGCAACCTCTGAATGATCATTTGCATCATAGTACTGTGACTCGGGATGAGATATCCTGCCAATTTGCATAAATTTGCATAAGGAGGAAAACTGGATTGGCAGAAAAGCTGGATATATTATTAAAGGAGTGCAAACGAGGTAATTCACAAAGCCAGGAGGAACTTTACCGAAGATTTGCATCAGCCATGTATGGTTTGTGCCTGCAGTATGCCAGTAATGAAGAAGATGCCCAGGATATAATGCAGGAAGGGTTCATTAAAGTATTTGCAAAACTGGACCAGGTGAAGAACCCGGCAGCGCTGCCCGGTTGGATTCGAAGGGTGATGATTAACACAGCACTGGAGAGGTACCGCAGCCAGGTCATTCTTCAGAAGGTTGATGAAGTAAGGGAGGATTATCAGGAGGATTCCGGGAATGATGCTCTTGACAAGATTAGCTGTGAAGAGCTTGTGAGATTGATTCAGACCCTGACCCCCAGGTACCGGATGGTGTTTAACCTTTACGCAATTGAAGGATTTTCACACCAGGAGATCGGTGAGGAGCTGGGAATTTCCATTGGAACCTCCAAGTCAAACCTCTCCAGAGCCAGGGTCATTTTGCAGGAAAAGATTAAAACCATGTATGGATCAGCTATTGTACGATGAGTGATCAAACAGATATGAACAGGGGATTTTTGAAGGAGAAGCTGGGTTCTTACCAGGCAGATCCTCCTGAGAAGGTATGGAACGCCATCTCCGGACAAATTTCCAATGGAAGGAAGAGGAGGGGAATGTATATTCTGCTACTTGCTACCGCAGCCTCCATTGCCCTGGTAATAACACTTGGCATTCACTTTTTTGGTCCGGATCTGCCCAGGGAACAAGCCCGAATGGAGGAGCCACAGGTAGAAAAGGACTTACCTGTAAAGGAAATAGCAGAGGTTCAAGAGGAAGGCAAACAAGTGGAGGTGGTAGAACCGGGAGAGGCTCAGCTGGCTTTGGCAATGCAGCAGGCAGACCGGACAGAAATTGACACGGATCCAATAAGTACATTTGAATCAATAGTAGAACCTGAACGGGCAATTGATCCTGAAACAGAAAGTGAACCAGCAATTGATCCTGAAACAGAAAGTGAACCAGCAATTGATCCTGAAACAGAAAGTGAACCTGAAACAGCCAACGATCCGCTTGCTCTTTTGTTGCCTGATACAGCCCTTGATCTAAACACGGATCCATTCCCCGTCATCGAGCAGGATCAGAAGAGGGATCCAAGGTGGATGGTGGGTGCTGCAGTTTCACCTCTCTATAGTTATCGTGATGCAGAAGCGGTGGCCTTGCCATCCAACTCGGCAGAGTCAGGGATGCTGTCTTATTCCACTGGGGTGCATGTAAGTTACAGAAGGAACTCAAGGCTCGCTATCGAAACGGGCATCTATTACAATAAAACCGGGATTTCCATTGGGGCTCCCGGAATCAAATTGTTTAGTCAGCGTCGCGATGCCATGATCTTTGGGACTGGATCGGAAATGGCCGATATCAACACTGTGAGTAACTCAGTTGGTAATATTGTTGCCTATTCAGGCGATATCTATATGAATGGATACAAGATCAATGCGGAAAACGGGGCTAATGCCCCAGCAGATTATGCGCTGAACGCAATACCGGCCTCAGAATCTGGAATTGAGCAGCACCTGGATTATCTGGAATTGCCCTTTAACCTGCGGTATTCGGTTATTGACAGAACCATAGAGTTACAGCTGGTGGGTGGCATGAGCACCAACTTC
>JAUVIT010000340.1 GCA_030592605.1 Bacteroidota bacterium | reverse complement strand
GTGTGATGATCTCTATCTCCGGTGCCAGAACCTGGATAACCAGGTCAAATCGTACCTGGTCATTCCCGGCAGCGGTGGAGCCGTGTGCAATAATGTCAAAGCCCTCTTTCCTGGCATATTCTACCAGTGCAATGGCCTGAAAGGTTCGTTCAGAACTCACCGAAAGAGGATAAGACCTGTTTCTAAGGGTATTTCCAAAAATCATGTAACGGAGACATCGCCCATAGTAATCGGCTGTCACATCCAACACCTGGTGAGACCTGGTCCCCAGGTTTTGCGCATGCAAAGCAATCTGATCCAGCTCCTCTGCAGGAAATCCCCCGGTATTCACGATGGCTGAGTGTACCTCCATATTAAGCTTCTTCGCCAGGTAAACAGCACAAAAAGTGGTATCGAGTCCACCACTGAAGGCCAGTAATACTTTTTTCTTATCCATCTTACTTTGATCAGGTATGATTAATTTTCACTTTGATTCTGGAAGCATTTGCCTCTCCATTTACTTTAAGCTTCTCTGCAGGATCCATAATCATGGCCGTACAAAGGCAGTCGTCCCGTTTAGTTCGCACCAGGATATCGTAGTAGGGACAGGTTTCACATCCCTTCCAGAACTCATCATCATCGGTCAGCTGAGAGAAAGTAACCGGTTTGTACCCCAATCCGCTATTGATCTTCATCACCGCCAGGCTGGTGGTTAGTCCGAAAAGTTGAGCTCCGGGAAATAGCCTGGCCGATAACTCCAGGGCTCGTTTTTTGATTTCACTGGCCAACCCGGCTCCCCTGAATTCTGAAGAAACAATCAGACCGCTATTGGCCACAAACTTATTGTGCCCCCACGATTCAATGTAGCAGAACCCTGCCCACTTTCCCTCATTGCCCAGTGCTATCACAGCCTTTCCATCTTCAATTTTTCCAAGCAGATATTCACTGCTTCTTACTGCTATTCCGGTTCCCTTCTGAAGGGAAGCCTGGTACAGAGCCTCCTCGATTTCTGGAATATACGCCAGGTGAGCCTTCGATGCAATGCTAATCTCTATATTCTGAACCATCTTATCCGTATTATTTCATGGGCTTATTGAGCTGGCTCCTGTAAGAGGCCCGGCATTCTTATTTTTAAAAGGTTTACCAGGTCCGAACGGGTGACCCCGTCGCGCGGGATCAATAGAATCGTGTCATCCCCGGCAATGGTTCCGGCTATCTCATAAACATCCAGGTTGTCCAGGGTATATGCAATACTACTGGCATGCCCTGGCAAGGTTCTCAGAATAGCCATCCCCTGCGCAAAATCAATAGAGATGAGTCCGCTTAAGCCCTGGCCCGACAGCTCTGTCTCCTCCACTACCTGTTCCTTATCGGGTAGAATGTAAACGTATCCTGCCTGGTCGTCGGGCATCTTGGCAACCTTCAGGTACTTCAAATCCCTGGAGAGGGTGGCCTGGGTCAACTCATAACCCCGCTTCTCAAGAAGCTTGTTCAGCTCATCCTGACTGGAAATATTCATGCTTCCAATGAGTCTGCGGATCTCCATTAATCTTTCGTTCCTGTTTTTCATAATCAAGTAATGTATATTTATACATACGAAATGCAAATTTATACATTTATTCCGAACTGATGCCATTCTCTCAGCTTTTTTTTATATTTTTACATGCCGCAAAAAACAGCCAAGAGCCCAGTCACATGAAAGAATCAATTAACAAAGTGGTCGTCCTGGGATCAGGAGCATTGAAAATCGGAGAAGCCGGTGAATTCGATTACTCAGGATCCCAGGCCCTGAAGGCTCTGCGGGAAGAGGACGTATATACCGTGCTTATCAATCCCAATATTGCTACGGTACAAACCTCTGAAGATGTGGCAGATAAGATATATTTCCTCCCTATCACTCCCTACTTTGTTGAGAAAGTAATCGAAAAGGAGAAGCCTGATGGCATTTTGCTGGCTTTTGGTGGACAGACCGCTCTGAACTGCGGCGTAGCCCTCCATAAAGAGGGTATACTGGAGAAATACAATGTGAAGGTACTGGGAACTCCCGTTCAGGCAATCATGGATACCGAGGACCGGGAGCTCTTTGTGGGAAAACTGGATCAGATCAATGTAAAAACTGCCCGTAGTGTTGCAGTCACCACGGAAGAAGATGCCCATAAGGCAGCGGAACAACTTGGATATCCCATTATCATTCGTGCAGCCTATACCCTGGGCGGACAGGGAAGTGGATTTTGCTACAACAAAGGAGATCTGGACAAGATGGCTAATAAAGCCTTCTCCTACTCTCCCCAGATCCTGGTGGAAGAGTCGCTGAAAGGATGGAAAGAGGTGGAGTACGAGGTGGTCAGGGACCGCTTCGACAACTGCATCACGGTCTGTAACATGGAGAATTTTGACCCCCTGGGAATCCATACCGGAGAGAGCATCGTGGTAGCCCCCTCACAGACCCTGACCAACAGTGAATATCACAAGTTGAGAAAGCTTTCCATAGATATTATCAGGCACATCGGTATCGTTGGTGAGTGTAATGTGCAGTATGCACTGGATCCGGATTCGGAAGACTACCGTGTTATCGAGGTCAATGCACGCCTCTCACGCTCTTCAGCCCTGGCCAGCAAGGCTACCGGCTATCCACTGGCTTTTGTGGCGGCTAAACTGGGACTGGGATTCGGTCTGCACCAGCTTCGGAACTCCATAACCAAAACCACATCGGCTTTCTTTGAACCAGCACTGGATTATATAGTCTGTAAAATTCCACGCTGGGATCTGAATAAGTTCCAGGGAGTTTCCAAACTGATCGATTCCAGCATGAAATCGGTGGGTGAGGTGATGGCCATTGGACGCACCTTTGAGGAGTCGATCCAGAAGGGTATCCGCATGATCGGACAGGGCATGCATGGTTTTGTGGGCAACCATGAGATGGAAATTGAGGACATCGACCATGAACTGGCGGAACCCACTGATATGCGGATCATGGTGATCGAAAAGGCCTTTGCCGAAGGCTATACCATCGACAGAATCCATGAACTGAC
>JAUVIT010000248.1 GCA_030592605.1 Bacteroidota bacterium | reverse complement strand
GTTTCGGATTATTGTCCTGTCCATAAAGCAATGCATCTGCCTTAATAAGGTCATAGAGAGAGGCCAATGTGCGGGTTCCGGCAATGCCCATCTTGGCATCGGGGTGATTCTTATCATCCAGAATCTGGAACTCACAACCAATGGCCGAACCAGCTCCTGTATTCAAATCTGGGTCCACAAAATATTTAATACCGCTGTTAGCTCCTTTAGTTATTCTGAAATCTACCTCCAGGATAAAACTTTTATATTTCTTAATGGTAACGATATCTCCGCCATTGGCCGACTCATCACCACCGCTCTTCTCCACTGTAAGCACGCCGTTTTCCATGCTCCACCCTTTTTCAGGGAAAACATCCAGTTTGGCACCTCTCCAGCCTTCGCTGCTTTTTCCATCCCAGAGAAGCTTCCATCCCTCTTCCTTCTGGGCAGGAGTCAGGGCATTGTTCAGGTAACTAACCTCGGGCGATAGCTCCACATCAGATATCATATACTTTTCAGGCTCCACGGTTAGGATCCGGATATTTCTCCAGCGAATCTCCATTCCTTCCAGAGCCTCATTATTGCCAATCCCATGCACCTGCAGGGCAATGAATCCCTCAGTGCGTGCATCATCAACCAGGTTGGCGAAATTGACTTCGTTGATATAGGTTCGTATGGTAGACCCTACAGCTTCCACACGGATCTTGTTCCATTCTCCTCGCTTATTCTCTTTTGTCACACACATATGGTAAGCCATGGGATAAAGCCAGCCACGCGAGGCCTCCTCATAGATCCCACCTGCCCAGGGTCTGCTATCGTGGTCATCACACTCTACCTGATAACCATTGACTCGCTCCTTACCATCGGGTAGCAAAGCCACGCTACGGAACTGCACTCCTGAATTGAGTCCGCGATCCATTTTCATCTCATACTCCAGGATGAAATCGCCATATACCTTTTTGGTAGCCATAAAGGTATTGGGCGTTCCAGTTTTAGATACTCCGATTACTTCTCCATCTTCCACATGATACTCGGCCGATCCATCCAGTTTCTCCCAAGCTTTCAGGTTCTTTCCGTTAAACAGATCCACCCACTCCTGGGCGTTCACTGTGATAGCTGCAGCCATCATTATCAATATCAAAACTTTACGCTTTATCATGGATTATGTATTTTATATTGTTAGCATCTGCTATTCAGAACTTAGCATGGGATTGGTATAATAAATCTTCTGTTTGAACTCAAAATCATAGAGCGTTACCTCTCTCAGTCGGTAATAAGACTCCCAGTAGTTCTCTATGGAACCTATATAGTCCCGTTTAGCTCCTTCCCTCTCCTGCAGGGAGATATTCAGGTCGGTAATGCTGATCTCCCCGTTCTGAAATTTTTTCAGAGCAATTTTATAACCTTCCTCGGCCACCTTGTCGGCTGCCTCTGCAGTTGCAATCTGCGATCTGATCAGGTTAAACTGCTCCACCTGAACCACCACACCGCGTTCAAAGTCCTGCTTGTCCTGGACCACATCATAGAGTACCAGTTCGCGCTGCGACTCAGCCAGCTTTACCCTGGACTCGGAGCGTCCCCAGTCCATTATTGGCACACTCAATGCAAGGGCCACATTCTGCTGCTGCTCAGGATTTTCATAAATACCGCCAAGGTTGTCGGCACTGTTGGATACCCCGTAACTCATCCTCAGAGTGGCCCCTACTCCCGCTTCTCTTTTGGCCCGGGTCAGGTCCCTGTCCGCCTGGATCAGTCTACGTTCAAACTGTGGAGTTTCCTTCCTGTTTTCCAAAGACTCACTAAGAGCAAGATCCGGATCCACCTCCCAGAGAAACATATCCAGGGGAATGATCAGCTCTATCACTTTGTCCTGATCCAATCCAATATACTTTTTCAACTCATAGTCAGCATTCTTCAGAGAGATCCGGGCATTGTTCAGTGCCTTCTGGGCATTGAACACCGAGAGTTGTATCCTGGAGAAATCGTTCCCTGAAATATTACCCAATTCCTTCTTTACCTCAGCAATCTTCAGGTTATCCTGGCTGTTGGAAAGATTGCTTTCGGCCAGAGAATAATCCGTTTGGATCTTCAGGTAATTGAAAAACCGGGCTGTGGCATTGTAGGAAATTTCTTCTATGGATTCAATAAACCTTTTCTGCGCCTCTTCATATACCAGTGGTTCAGTCTTTCGCGTCCACTTCATCCAGTTGTATGCAAACAGTGGCTGGGTAATCCCCACACTCACAGGCACACCTGAAAAACCAACGGTGCTGTTATTGAAATCCTGCAAACGGACAAAACCTGAAGCAGCATACACATAGGCCCCCAGTTGAGGGATGGGCTGACTAAGGGCCAGCTGGGCAGAGGTCTCCAACTGGGTTACCTGGTTAAACTCAATACTTCCGTCTGGCTGAGTGATAGGTTTGGTTTGGTTTTGAAAATCGGGCAGGTTTCCAGACAGGGTTAGCTGAGGACGAAACCTGGTCTGGTGGTTCTTCCAGCGCCAGTAGTAATTTACATCCTGGTTTTGTACATATTTTACAGCGGAGGATTGGGAGATGGCCAGGTCAACCACATTGCGCAGGCTCAAAGAAATTTGCAGGGATTCCTGAGCATGGATCTGTGCAACTGAAATCAGCAGCAGGGAAAATAGCTTAGCAAGAATAAACTTCCTTTTCATCACTTTAGCTCCACAATGTCAAGACCATCTACAGAGGAGATGTCAGAAAGCAACACCCTTTCACCTTCAGTGAGCCCTTCCATGACCTCCACATATTCTTCGGTTCTCATTCCAGTAATAATCTCACGTTCCCTGGCATTTCCATTTTGCAAAACAAATACCTTGTGCTCTTTACCCCGTCCAATGGCAGGTCCATTATGAATCCGCAACACACTGTCGCGCTCTTCTCTTACAATTTCAAGGCTCACATTCAGATTTGGCCGTAATTTATAGTGATTGCTTTCCCGCAGGTTTACATCGAATTCAATTTTGCGGTCCCTGATCACAGGATTCACTGTTCCCACCACTCCGGTCAGCTTCTCATTGTCCAGTGCCACATATACCTTGGTACCAGTCTTAAGCTGTTCCGAAAAGTCATCATCCACCTTTCCCTGAATCTTAAAGTTGGTCAGGTCCGACATCTCGATCAATAAACGATCGTTATCCACCTTTTCACCAACCTTCCCACGGATCGATAGAATGATCCCGGCCGAAGGGGCCCGGATAATCATTTTACTCAGGGCCTCATCTTTCACTGCCAGCTCCTTTTCCTGCATATCGATTTGAAGCCTCAATCCTTCTTCATCTGCCTCCAGCTGCTCTAATTTGATGGAGTTCTTCTCCTTCAACATCACAAGATCCTGCTCGGCAAGTTCCAGCTCCTGCTTAGTCTTTTCAAATTTAGCAGGAGAGATCCCACCTACTTCCAGCAACTGTTCCTGATCGGCCAATTCTGATTTCAAGGAAGCTATCCTGAGATTTTTCACCTGAACATTATAATCCAGGTCCACCCTGGTACTGCGGGCATTCAGTCGATTCTTCCTGAGGGAATTCTCTTTCATCTCCAGCTGGTCCTGGATATTCTCAATCTGGGATTGCACGGGAGAGGGATCCAGTATTATGATGGGCTCCCCTTTATTTACATGACTCCCCACCTCCTCCAGTATCTCCTTTATTATACTGGAAGCGGGACTCAGAATAAGGACCTCGCTCTGGGGTTCCACGATGCCTTCGCCCAAAAAGGATCTTACTACATTGCCAATCTCCACAGTAGTAATTCGAACATCCTGATTCTGAGAAGAATTGTGATTAAAAGGGATAAAAACCACCATGACGATGGCAGCCATTAGCAGAAGTGGTATACCGATATAAATTCCGTTACGAATCCGGGACATTATTTAGAAGAATTAAGTGCTTACGAAAATGAACGCGCAAGTTATAAAACATATATATAATAGGAAAGAAAGGAAGCAGGTAAAATCAGGTTTAAATACTCCCGGAGGGTGCAAACTCCCTCCTTCTGTTAAAAATAAAGATTGAAAGGGAAGAAAATGTCAGAATTCCGGCAATAATCATCATCCACTTTAGAAGCATTGGGTAAGACCCCAGGAGGTAATCGGGCAAAAGCAGCAACTCTCTGTTCAGTGCAGCCAGACTCTCCTCCGGCCCAAAGCCGTAAATCAGCGCCC
>JAUVIT010000171.1 GCA_030592605.1 Bacteroidota bacterium | reverse complement strand
CTGGTATATAAAGGCAGATGATATGCTGCACTCGGGTACCATAAATGATAATCTAATTTGATATGAGAAGATCTTTATTTACAGTCCTTTGGACTATTGCTTTCTTGGTTTCCTGTCATTTGGTCGGGGCCCAGGAATACGACCTGCTAATTAAGAACGGGCACCTGATCGATGCTAAGAATGAACTGGATCAGTCCATGGATGTGGCAGTACTTGATGGGAAAGTAGCAGAGGTGTCGGCGAATATTCCCATCGAAAAAGCAAAGAAAGTTATCGATGCCACCGGTCTGTATTTAGTCCCGGGCTTAATCGATATTCATGCACATGTATTCTGGGGCACACGGTCTGATGAATACATCAGCAACAGCTATACAAGTCTTCCACCGGACGGATTCACCTTTAGGTCCGGTGTGACTACCGTTGTGGATGCTGGAAGTGCAGGATGGAAAAACTTCAGGACCTTCAGGGAACAAACCATTGATCATTCAAAGACCAGGGTTCTGGCCTTTCTCAATATTGTGGGAAATGGAATGAAAGGAGGTGCCATTGAGCAAAATCTGGGGGATATGGATCCCAAATTAACCGCCATCGTGGCCAGGCAGAATTCTGATGTGATAGTGGGAATCAAGCTGGCTCATTATAGCGGACCTGAATGGGATCCTCTGGACCGTACCGTGGAAGCCGGAGAGCTGGTAAGCATGCCTGTCATGATAGATTTCGGAGGCTCTACCCCCGAATTATCGATGGAAACCCTTCTGCTTGAAAAGCTGAGACCAGGAGATATATACACCCACTGCTTTGCCCATGTTAGGGGAAGAACTCCCGTCGTTGATGAAAACGGGATGGTAAGACCCTTTGTGAAGGAAGCTCAGTCAAAAGGGATTGTCTTTGATGTGGGACACGGAGGAGGAAGCTTTCTATTTGAACAAGCAATGCCTGCAATGGAACAGAATTTTCTGCCCAATAGCATCAGTACGGATCTGCATACCGGGAGCATGAATGGCGGGATGAAGGACATGCTCAATATCATGTCCAAATTTTTGAATATGGGCATGTCTTTGCAGGATGTTGTAGCACGTTCCACCTGGGCGCCCGCAGTCTATATCCAGAAAGAAGAACTGGGGCATCTGAGTGTGGGAGCTGATGCTGATATTGCTTTGCTCAACCTGCAAGAGGGAGACTTCGGATTTGTGGATACGAAAGGTTGGAAGATCAATGGAAATAAAAAGCTGGAATGTGAATTGACCCTCCGGGAAGGAAAGGTGGTATGGGATTTGAATGGTATGTCCATGCAGGAGTGGAATAAAGTGGAATAAATTGATTAGCACACCAATATTAAAATTTAGAATTATGAAAAAAAATGAACCTAATTCCAGAAGAAAAGCATTAAAAGGAGTAGTAGCAGCCGCTGCTGTTGGATTGGGAGCTGCAAGCGTTAAAGCTGCAACTCCAAAAGAAAGCAAAACGGAAAAAATCGCTGGCAACATCACCATGCAGGATGATGTGCCCCTCTTTTCAGGACACACGATCCTTGGGAATCTGGTCTTCATTGCGGGCAAAGGGGCCCACTTTGACGGAGACATCAGTGACCATACGGATCACGTACTCAAGGAACTGGAGAAAGAGCTTGTGAAGGCCGGCACCTCCATGGATAAGGTATTGAAGGTAAATGTTTACCTGCACGACCTCAACGATTATCATGGTATGAATAAGGTGTACAAGGGACGCTTCGGAAAAAATCCGCCTGTAAGAACCACAGTCGCTACTTATGGGGGTGTACCAGGTGATTCTCTGGTGGAAATTGATTGTATTGCAGCACTGGACTAAGATGGTTACCAGAAGAGCATTGCTTAAAAATCTGGCCAGCCTTCCCATAGTGGGAGGTCTGTTCAGTACCGGCCTGCTGGCCGGAAGTCCGGTTCCCAGCCAGGTGATCCGGAGAGACTATTTCAAGGAACTGGGTGTTAGAACCTTTATCAACGCAGCCGGAACCTATACTTTTATGACCGGGTCGCTTATGCACCCCGAAGTGATTGAAGCCTATAACTATGCCACCAACGAATATGTGTTCCTGGACGACCTTCAGGACAAGGTGGGAGAACGAATCGCTGAGCTTCTCCACTGCGAGGCAGCCACCGTAACTTCGGGGGCCGCATCAGCCATTACTCTGGGTACTGCAGCGGTACTCGCTGGGATGGATCCGGAAAAAGTGGTACAGATACCCGATCTGACAGGGATGAAAAGCGAAGTGATCTTTCAAAAGTCTCATCGCATAGGCTATGCTCATGCCATCCGAAATTGTGGAGTTAAGATTGTGGAGGTGGAAACCCGTAAGGAGCTGGAAAAGGCTATTAATGAGAAGACAGCCATGATGTGGTTTTTCAACGGAAACAATTTTGTTGGGGAAATCCAGGATAAAGAATTCGTTGAGATTGCCCAGAAACACGGAATTCCTACGTTTAATGACTGTGCTGCTGACGTGCCTCCGGTAGAAAACCTGTGGAAATACACGAATATGGGATTTGACATGGTGGCCTTCTCAGGAGGCAAAGGTCTTAGAGGGCCTCAAAGCACAGGACTGCTGCTGGGCAAGAAGAAGTATATCGATGCAGCCCGGCTTCATGCACCACCAAGGGGGAATACCGTTGGAAGGGGAATGAAAGTGAATAAGGAAGAGGTGCTGGGCATGCTGGTTACCATAGAATCCTATCTGAAGCGGAATCATGAAGCGGACTGGGCCCTGTGGGAGATGCAGATCCAGATGCTCCATGATGCCGTGGCTGATATAGAGGGTGTCATGCCTGAGATTCATGTTCCCAAGGTAGCCAATCATGTGCCTTCACTTAATATCTCCATGGATCCTGATAAAATTGGATGGACCCCGGACAAGGTAAGGCAGGAGCTTAAAAAAGGCCATCCTTCCATTGAAACGGTGGGTGGAAAAGAATCCATCGGGATTACCACCTGGATGATGGATCCTGGACAGGAAAGGATTGTTGCCAGACGACTCAGGGAGATTTTGACATCATAGGCCAGTCATCAACATCCTCCCCCGGATATGGGTCGAAGAAGGTTTATTAAACAATGTGGCATCCTCGGCGCCGGAACAATCAGCTCCGTGGGCTGGAATGCCAGCCTGGCCTCTGTCCTCAACAGGCCATCAGATGAACTGAAGAGTGATATCATCATTATCGGAGGAGGATTGGGTGGCGTTGCCGCTGCTCTTGCAGCATGCAGGAATGGATCTTCGGTGATCATGACAGAACCGACAGACTGGATCGGGGGACAGGTGAGTCAGCAGGCAGTGCCTCCTGACGAGCATCAATGGATCGAATCATACGGAAGAACTGCAAGTTATGCCAGGTACCGTTCCCTGATCCGGGAATATTACCACAGAAATTATCCGCTTTCAGGAAGAGCCCTGGAGGCGGAATTTCTGAATCCGGGAAACGGAGCGGTATCAAGGCTTTGCCATGAACCTGCGGTTTCAGTGGCCGTACTTGAATCCATGCTTGCCCCGGCAATAAGCAAAGGTCAGTTGAGGCTCTTGCTCAACACGGAACCGTATGAAGTCCATACAGACGGAGATTCCATCCGGGCTGTGAGCTGTCTTTCAGGGTCGGAAAAAAGAAGCACTGTACTACATGGAGCATTCTTTATTGATGCCAGCGAGGAGGGTGATCTGCTTAAGCTAAGCGGAACTGAGTACGTCATTGGAGCGGAATCGCAAAAACAAACCGGTGAAAGGCATGCCCCGGAAAAGGAGGACCCCACAAACATCCAGGCCCTGACCCATTGCTTTGCAGTGGACCACCTGGAGGATGAGGACCATACCATTAAGGTCCCGGACATGTATCAATTCTGGAAGGAGTACATCCCCTCCATCCATCCCCCATGGCCCGGAAAGCTGCTTTCATTGGCATACTCCAATCCAAGAACACTGCATCCCTTAAGTCTCTCTTTCATCCCCCCAGGGAAAACAGAAAAAACACCCCATACGGACCCCCTTAATCTATGGCTCTACCGCAGAATCATAGACCGGGACAATTTCAAAGCGGGGACCTTCCAAAGTGATATAAGCCTGATCAACTGGCCTCAGAACGATTTCCTGCTGGGGAATATTACAGATGTACCTGCCGTTATTCGCAAGCAGAATTTTTATCAGGCTAAACAATTGAGCCTGTCGCTGCTTTACTGGCTCCAGACAGAGGCACCGCGACCGGACGGCTTACAGGGTTGGAAAGGATTACGTTTGCGTAAAGATATATGCGGAACAGAAGATGGGCTGGCCAAGTTTCCTTATATTAGAGAATCCCGAAGGATCATCGCCGAATATACCATCCTGGAACAGGATATCTCACTGGAGGACAGAATGCAAATCACAGGAAAAACACAGGCAGAGCTTGGAGCCAAGAAGTATCACGATGCTGTGGGGATCGGATATTATCACCTTGACCTTCATCCCAGCACTGGCGGGGACAACTACATCGATATGGCCAGCGTTCCATTCCAGGTTCCCCTGGGAGCCATGATCCCTGTACGCATGGAGAACCTGATCCCGGGATGCAAGAATATTGGAACCACCCACATCTCCAATGGCTGCTACCGGCTCCATCCGGTTGAATGGACCATTGGCGAGGCGGCCGGTTCCCTGTGCGCCTTTTCCCTGCTGAGGAAGGCCATGCCCAGACAGGTCAGTAACTCCAGCAAATTACTTTCTGATTTTCAAGGTCTGCTTGTGGATCAGGGCATTGAACTGGCATGGCCCAATTCATAAGTGGATATTAACCAATAAAACCTTATTATGAGAACGCTATTCATTCTTTATCTTTCGATTTTCTGTATGTTTACCGGCTGCAAAGCCGAAGAAGAAGATGGCTCCAGATATCAGGTGACCAGGCTAAATGAAAGGCCAGAAATCAATGCTGTCTGGGATAAAGCTCCCTGGAACGGGATCAAGGCACTTCAGCTGACACATTATATGGGGGAAAAGCCCGAGCACTTCCCTTTTACAGAAGCAAAAATTGCCTATGATAACCTGGCCATTTATGTCATATTCAGGGTAAAGGACAAGTATGTAAAAGCAGTTCACAGCGAGCACCAGGATCCCGTGTATACGGACAGCTGCGTGGAGTTCTTTTTCAGTCCGGGTGAGAATAGCAACCAGGGTTATTTCAACCTGGAAATGAATTGCGGGGGGACCATGTT
>JAUVIT010000122.1 GCA_030592605.1 Bacteroidota bacterium | reverse complement strand
TTACTATTTTAAACAGCTCTTCGCCCAGGTAACCAATCCTGCCATAGATCCCATTCGGGAGGAGATGGTAATGACCCTGACCGGCTATCTGGGATCGCTGCAGACCAACATTCTGGATGAGACACCGGATCATGTAAAGATGGTCAAGTTCAAGAGTCCCGTGATCAACAACACCTATTTCCAGGTGGTAAAGAATCATCGCTACAAAGGATTCTCCAACCGGGTGATATCCATCCATTTCAATGCCTCCCGTGGGGCTGCTGGACTGGAGGAAGCTGTGGAGGATATCTGCAGACAGGCTGAAGAAGCCGTGGATGAGAACAATAATTATATCATCCTCTCCGACAGGGATATTACCGAAAACCTGGCACCTATCCCTTCCCTGCTGGCTGTCTCGGCGGTACACCACCACCTGATCAACAAGCGTAAGCGGATGCAGATCGATATTGTGGTGGAGTCGGCCGAACCACGCGAAGTAATGCATTTTGCATTGCTCTTTGGATATGGGGCCAGTATCATTAATCCCTACATGAGCTTTGCTGTTATCGAGCAACTGGTGCAGAACAGGGTGATCCAGCAGGATTTCGAGAAGGCACAGAAGAATTACATTGAGGCGGTGAACAAGGGGCTTCTTAAGATCCTGTCGAAAATGGGGATTAGCACGTTGAGGTCTTACCGATCTGCGCAGATCTTCGAAGCCATTGGAATCCATACAGATGTAACTGACAAATATTTTGAAGGCACCGTAAGCCGTATCGGGGGAATCGGACTGGAGGAGATTGCCGAGGAAACTCTGATTCCGCACCGGAAGGCCTATACAGAAGATGTTCACGCCTTGATGCTCACAGAGGGAGTCTATTCCTACCGAAAATATGGGGAGCACCATGCATGGAATCCGGAATCGGTGGCCCTGCTCCAATGGAGCACCAGAAACAACGATTACCAGAAGTACAAGGAGTATGCAATGCTGGTGGACTGTGAAACCTTACGTCCCAGTTTTTTGAGGGGATTGCTCAGCTATAAGCGAAATCCCATCCCCCTTGACGAAGTAGAGCCTGTGGAGAATATCATGAAGCGCTTTGTGACAGGTGCCATGTCCTATGGCTCCATCAGCAAAGAGGCGCATGAAGCCCTGGCCATTGCCATGAACCGCATAGGTGGAAGAAGCAATACGGGCGAAGGCGGTGAGGATCCTGAAAGATTTGAACCATTGGAAAATGGTGACTCGAGACGAAGTGCCATCAAACAGGTAGCCAGTGGCCGTTTTGGAGTGACTACCCACTACCTGGTAAATGCCGATGAAATCCAGATCAAGGTGGCTCAGGGGGCCAAACCAGGAGAAGGGGGCCAGCTTCCCGGACATAAAGTAGATAAGATTATCGCAAAGACCCGCTATTCCATTCCCGGAATAACCCTGATATCACCTCCACCCCACCACGATATCTACTCCATTGAGGACCTGGCACAGCTAATCTTCGACCTGAAGAATGTGAACCCCCGGGCAAAGATTTCGGTAAAGCTTGTATCAGAAACAGGTGTGGGGACCATTGCTGCAGGCGTGGCCAAGGCATCGGCCGATCTTATTACCATCAGCGGAGCCGAAGGGGGTACAGGGGCCAGTCCCTCCTCCTCCATCAAGCATGCCGGATTGCCCTGGGAGATCGGACTTGCCGAGACGCAGCAGACCCTGGTAATGAATAACCTGCGACGCAAAGTAGTACTTCAGGCTGACGGTCAGATGAAGACTGGCAGAGATGTAATCATGGCTGCCCTTCTGGGTGCCGAGGAGTTTGGTTTTGCCACCAGTGCTCTGGTGGTGTTGGGCTGTGTGATGATGCGCAAATGCCACCTGAATACCTGTCCTGTAGGGGTGGCCACTCAGAATGAAGAATTAAGAAAGAGATTCCGGGGGAAAGCTGACTTTGTGGAGAACTATTTCCGCTTTGTGGCTGAGGAGGTGCGCGAACATATGGCTGAACTTGGCTTCCGAACCTTTAATGAGCTTGTTGGCCGATCGGATCTTCTCACCAGGGATCAATCGGTTAATCATTGGAAGATTAATAACCTGGATTTGAGCGATCTGACAGCCTTCTTACCCGCGGCAAAAAAGAATTCACTGCACCAGACTGAAGAGCAGCAGCATAAAATTGAGACAGTTATTGACCACAATTTGATAGAACAGGCCTTACCTGCCCTTGAAAACCAGGAAGCGATCACCATCCATATGTCCATAAAAAATACCGATCGCACCACAGGAGCCATGCTTTCCGGTACCATAGCAAGCAAATATGGAGGTGTGGGACTCCCTGAAGGTACCTTAAAGGTGAGATTTGCAGGATCGGCCGGACAGAGTTATGGAGCCTTCCTGGTTCCCGGTGTGGAGTTTTACCTGGAGGGTGACACCAACGACTATCTGGGAAAAGGTCTGGCCGGTGGCCGGATCATCGTGGTTCCTCCCGATGGTTCCACCTTTGAATCGGATAAGAATATCATCATTGGAAATACGGTACTTTATGGAGCTACCCGTGGGGAGATTTTTATCTCCGGAGTTGCAGGAGAGCGATTTGCTGTCAGGAACAGCGGAGCCACTGCGGTGGTAGAAGGAGTGGGCGATCATTGCTGTGAATACATGACAGGCGGACGAGTGGTAGTTCTTGGAAAGACCGGACGGAACTTTGCAGCCGGAATGAGTGGAGGAGTGGCCTATGTGCTTGATGAGGATGGCGATTTCGACTACTACTGCAATATGGGAATGGTGGAACTTTCACTGGTGGAAGACCTGAATGATAAGAAGGAGCTTTCGGATCTTATTTCCGCGCATTATGAACATACTGGCAGCAAAGTAGCAGAAAAGATACTGACCAATATGGATGCTTATATGGATCGCTTTATTAAAGTGATTCCATACGAGTATAAAAAGGTGCTCATTGAGATGGCACTGGAAGAGACCAAGAAGAAACTGGCCAGCATTGAGACGGATGTGGAAATGATGAGCGACTAATAAAAGAAGGAACAATGGGTGATCCTAAAGGATTCTTAAAAATAAAGAAAAAACCGGCCGGCAACAGGCCGATTCATGAGCGCACAGACGACTATTCGGAGGTGGAACAGGTGCTTAATTCAGAGGACCGTCAACTACAGGCATCCAGGTGCATGGATTGCGGTATTCCTTTTTGTCACTGGGGTTGCCCAGTCGACAATCTGATTCCCGAATGGAACGATCTTCTCTACCGGGGCGATTGGAGAGGTGCCAGTGAGAGGCTACATCATACCAATAACTTTCCGGAATTTACAGGAAGAATTTGTCCGGCCCCCTGTGAACACTCCTGCGTATTGAATATAGACGGAGATCCGGTCACCATCCGGGAAAATGAAGCTGCCATAGTAGATAAAGCTTTTGCTGAAGGCTACATCAAACCCAATCCACCTAAAATAAGAACGGGGAAAAAGGTGGCAGTGATAGGTAGTGGTCCGGCCGGAATGGCAGCAGCAGACCAGCTGAACAAAGCAGGCCATACAGTCACCCTCTTTGAAAAGGACAGGAAGGCCGGGGGTCTATTGCGCTACGGCATCCCTGATTTTAAGCTCAACAAGCACACTATCGACCGGAGGCTGAAGATAATGATGGCTGAAGGCATTGAGGTGAAAACCGAGACGGAGATTGGAAAGGATATCTCAGGAAAAAAAATAATGGCGAAATACGACGCCCTCTGTCTGGCTATTGGCGCTATGCATCCCAGGGATCTGGATATCGATGGCAGAGAGCTGGATGGTGTTCACTTTGCCATGGACTACCTGACCCAGCAAAATAAGGTCAACGAAGGGGCCTATGTGGCCTATGACAACCGGATTACTGCTGAGAATCGCCATGTACTTGTTATCGGAGGGGGAGACACAGGTTCCGACTGTGTGGGAACTGCCATTCGTCAGGGGGCAAAAAGTGTAAGCCAGATAGAGATTCTTCCCAAGCCACCGGAACAGCGAGCCGGGGATAATCCCTGGCCATATTTTGCGAAGACCCTGAAAACCTCCACTTCGCATGAAGAGGGATGTGAACGAAGATGGAGTCTTTCCACCCTGAGATTCCTGGGAATGCAGCAGCGTGTTACTCATGCAGAGCTTGAGGAGGTAAAGTGGGAACGTTTAAATGGAAGCTTCGAGATGAAGTCGGTTCCAGGTTCTACTGAAAAGATTGAGGCCGAGCTAATCCTGCTGGCCATGGGTTTTGTGCACCCTGTTCATGAGGGTATATTGACTGAACTGGGTATTTCGCTAAACAGCAGGAAGAACATTGACATAAACCCCGCCATGGTCACCAATGTAAAAAAGGTCTTTGCAGCTGGCGATGCAGCCAGTGGTGCCAGCCTGGTGGTTAATGCCATCGCTTCGGGACGAAGGGCTGCCAAAAAGATAGACGAATTCCTGTTGTCAGGAAATCGGTAATACTTATTTTCTTTCTTACCCCAACAAAGGATAGTGGTAGAATTTGTGTAAGAACTTTGTAACTTGGGAGTGAATTATTCACTCCCATTTTTATGCGATGCAGAGAACACTGCGGGGCATGCTGTATCGCCCCTTCCATCTCATCTCCCATTCCGGGGATGCCGCAGGGAAAACCAGGCGGAGTACCATGCATTCATCTTTCTGAAGATTACAGCTGCAAGATTTACGGTCAGTCAGACAGACCCAGGGTATGCGATGATTTCAAAGCCGACCCGGAAATCTGTGGCACTTCCAGGGAGGAAGCACTGATCTTACTTGGCAAACTGGAACAGGGTTTGCCATAGCGCAGCAAAACTGTCTGCACTTCACCCTTACCTATGGTGAGTAGATAGAAACATTCGCATTAATATGGCCCGAAGCTCTTCCTTGATCTGTATGAAGTCCATGGGCCTCCCCAACTCCTTCTCCATGGAACTTACCCCTTTGGTCTCAAAACCACAGGGATTAATATATGAGAAATAGTCCAGGTTGGTGTTCACATTCAGGGCAAATCCATGCATGGTTACATATCGACCCGATCTGACTCCGATGGCACAGATTTTTCTTGCCTTTACCGGGTGATCCACATCCAGCCATACACCCGTGGCCCCTTCCATATGTGTGGCCGCAATCCCGTATCCATCCAGCAATTCAATTATGGCATTTTCAAGCAAGGTGATATACTGTTTCAGTCCGATTCCCAGAAACTCAAGATCAACAATGGGATAGCCCACTACCTGACCCGGACCATGATAGGTAATATCTCCTCCCCGGTTGGTCTTATAATAGGTGGCTTCGATCTTCTTTAAAAACTCCTGCCGAATTAAGAGGTTGTGCTCATCACCACTTTTCCCCAGGGTATATACATGGGGATGTTCACAAAACAGGAGGTATTGGGAAGGTTGTAATTTACCTTCAGGATTTCGTTTATAATCTACAAGCGCATCAAATCGTTCCTCCTGGTAATCCCATGCCTCCTGGTAATCCATTACCCCCAGGTCCTCAAAAAGAATCTGCTTTTCCTTCTCAAGCATCTTCCAATCCTTTCTTTATTGAAGCGTGCTTTTCGGCATGGTAGGAAGAGCGCACCAGGGGACTCGATTCAACTGCCTTAAAACCCTTTGAAAGGGCTTGCTCCCTGTAGTAGTCAAACTTATCGGGATGTATATACTCCTCCACCGGCATATGATCCATTGTGGGCTGCAGATACTGGCCCAGAGTAAGAACCTCGCAACCATTCTCCAGTAGATCGTCCATGGTTTGCAATATCTCATGCTCTGTCTCACCGAGTCCCAGCATAATGCCCGATTTGGAGGTCACCTCCGATTGTGCAATCATCCGGATCACCTCCAGGCTCCTGTGGTACCTGGCCCTGGATCTTACCAATGGAGTCAGTCTTTCAACAGTTTCCAGGTTATGGGATATCACTTCGGGTGCTGCATCTATAACCATCTGCACCAATTCGGGGATTGCATCAAAATCGGGAATCAGGGTCTCCATGGTCAAACCTGGTAACTCCTCTTTCAGGATTCCGATAGTACGGGCCCAGAAACCGGCACCCTTATCCTTAAGATCATCCCGGTCCACCGAAGTAATGACTGCATGCTTTATACCCATGGTCCGGATGGAACTTGCCAGGCGCATGGCTTCCTCTTCATCAACTGGAAGGGGTTTGCCTGTCTTTACCGCACAAAACTTACAGGAGCGGGTGCAAATGTCACCCAGAATCATGAATGTGGCTGTTCCT
>JAUVIT010000047.1 GCA_030592605.1 Bacteroidota bacterium | reverse complement strand
AGATCTTAATGTAGATTCCGAAGCGGCTTCGGATATGGGTGAGATGTTTGAAACCTTCGTATTCGAAAAACAATAGAGCGAGCTTAATCACGCTTTGTACCATTCAACCAGTAGCCGCTACTATTAATAAGTAGCGGCTACCTTTGTTTGATAAATTCCTGAACAATCAAATGAATTATATATTAGTTTTGTAGAAATCTCGTGCAGATGTTTTTAAAAAAAACTGTTTTCCTGCTTGTATTTCTAATTGCATCTGTTGCCGCCCAGGCACAGATCAATATTTTCCTTGGAGGAAATATTCAGGGCAACTATTCCTGGATCAGGGGGGAGGAGCCTACTAGAGAGCCCGGATTCGGAGCAGGAGTAAGTTTTATCTACTGGGAATATGAATACTGGTTCCTTAAAGCAGGTATCGACTACGTTTATAAAACCTCCTCAATTATGGATTATCCGGACAATTTTGGAGTCGAACCCGAAGATGCGGATGATAAAATCAGGACTTCCTATATGGAGCAGACCGTCGGGATACCATTAACAGCCTACTTCCGTCCCTGGGAACAAGGCCCTAATTCCATGTTGATTACAGGGACCCTTAATACGCTGATCGTAACTAGCTTGAAGGCAAGTTCGGAGGAGTACGGTGAGATTGTACTATCAGGGGAATCTATTGAAACCCGAATTAAAACCAACGTGGGAATTGGTGTGGGATATCAGCGACAATTGGATAAACACACTTATTTGAATATTATCCCTTCCTATAACATAGATTTGAGAGGAGACCCGGCCTTTAACTCCATCACGCTTACTGCTGAATTGATTTTCGGAATTTATTGATCCGGAAATTTCCCGGGAAAACACATGATCTGTTGGCTCCTTAGTTCACTCCGGAGTTGTTTCGACAGTCCCCCGGTAACACTATCAAGTTCTGCCCAGAATCTTTGGCTATGATCTGGAAACCTGGTATGTGCAAGTTCATGCAGAATCACGTAATCGGAAAGATATTCCGGAAGCATCACCAGCCAGCTGTTCAGGTTGATACTCTTCCTGGCCGTACAGCTGCCCCACCGGGTAAGCATCTTCCTGATCTTTAGCCCGCTTATTTTATAAGCATGTTTTTCAGCGAGTTCCCTTACCCTTCCGGGCAAATACAGAAGCGCCTCCTTTTGAAGCATTCGCCAGATGGCAGCTTCAACATCCACATCGCCCCGTAATAAGTGTACAGGATAATCCTTTCCCCTGATCTGTATGATCCCTCCTTCAGGCGGCAAAGTTCCTCTGCAATCAAATGAATTTAAGCCATTTAAGCGCTTGAGGACCCAGTCCTGCTTTGAAAGAAAAAATCGCTCCGCCTTCTTCTGACTAACGAAACGGGGCATGGTCACCCTGACCTCCCCCCGCTGGTTTATCCGGATAGATAGGTTCCTTGCCCGTGGGCTCCGGATAAAAGAAACTTCACCCAGCCCTTTATAATGCAATATATTTTGTGATTTTTGCACTCAGATTGAACTGTTTACTATAACTTTAATGACTTTTTAAAAACCTGCATAATGATTCGTAAATCAATCATCCTCTCTTTGGCATTGCTGGCTATGGGTCTTTCTCTTGCTGCCCAGCAAGCCTGGTCGCTCGAAGACTGCCTCCGGTACGCCATGGAGAACAACATCACGATTAAACAATCGGTTCTGACCACCGAATATAACGAAAACCTGTTGAAGCAATCGAAGCTTGGACAGATCCCCAGCCTGAGCGGAAATGCAGGCTTCAATCAGTCCTGGGGCCGCGCCCTGGACCAGACCACCTACCAGTATACAGATGACCAGTCGATTGGCTCCTACAATTTTGGATTAAGCTCCTATACAAATTTGTTCAGCGGACTTCAGGTAAGGAATACCATTCTGCAGAACGAACTGAACCTGATGGCCAGTTATGAAGATGTCGAGAGTGTGAAAAACGAAATCTCACTTAGCATTGCTGCAGCTTACCTGACCATTATGTTCAACCGGGAGCTCGTTGCAGTAACCTTAAGTCAGATGGAGGTCACCGGACAACAGGTTGAGCGTACAGGAAAGATGGTTGATGCCGGTAAACTTGCAAAGGGTAATCTCCTGGAGCTAAAAGCACAATACGCATCCGAAGAACTCAACCTTGTGAATGCTGAAAATCAACTTTCCATTTCCCTTCTGAATCTGCAACAGATTCTGGATCTGCCCATCGATACTGCTTTTGCAGTGATCATCCCGGAACTTGCCGATCCGGATGAGAATCCACTTCTGGTCGAAGCACAAGACGTCTACGCCATTGCAGAAGATATAATGCCTAGCATAAAAAGTGCCATATTGAGCATGGAGAGTGCAGAAAGAGGATTGGCTATTGCAAAAGGTGGGCGCTCACCACAGCTCTACCTTTCGGCCAATTATAACACAGGCTACTCCGACATCCGGGAGCAAGTCGTTGATGTGGGACCTCCTGAACAGATACCCATCGGTCAAACCATGAGTGGAGAACCAGTGGTAAGCTATCCTCAGGAAATCCCCATTTATGGAGCCTATCCATTTCTCGACCAGGTACGGGACAACAGATCTTCAGGAGTTGGTCTTGGACTTACCATCCCCATCTTTAACAGCTGGTCCATTAATACCAATATTGCTAATGCCAGGATCATGCATGAAAATGCAAAGCTGGATCTTCAAAGCAGAAAGCTAACTCTCTATGCAAGCGTTCATCAGTCCTATGCTGATGCCCTGGCCGCTCTTAAAAAATTCAATGCCACACAGGAAGCTTTAATATCAATGGAGGAGTCATTTAAATACACCGAAAAGAAATTTGAGGTGGGACTGGTAAACACAGTGGACTACAACACGTCCAAGAACCAGTTGATCGCCACCCAATCTGACCTGCTCCAGGCCAAGTATGACTTTATCTTCAAAACAAAAATTCTCAATTTCTACCGAGGAGAACCCATCACACTTTAAATATTGCTATTCCATGAAATCAAAGAAATTATTAATCATCATAGTTGTATCGGCAGTAGTCCTGCTTGTCGTACTGGCCATAGGAAAAAAACAAGGCTGGTTCGGGAATGAGGGATTCCTCAAGGTTGCTGTTGAATCAGGGATCGAGAGAGAAATTGTTGAGGTTATCACCGCCAACGGGAAAATTCAGCCCGAAACAGAGGTGGCTATCTCTCCCGATGTATCGGGCGAAATTGTGGACCTTGTGGTCAGGGAGGGGGACGAGGTGGTAAAGGGTCAATACCTGCTTAAAATAAAGCCTGAAGCCTATCAGATGGCCCGGAACCGGGCAGAAGCCTCCCTGAACAATTCAAGAGCCAGGCAGAAGCAGACAGAAGCCCAACTGGAGATGACCAACCTAGACTTCAAAAGGAGCAAACAACTTTACGAAGACGAGGCTATTTCAACATCGGAGTATGAACAATCACTCACCAACTACACCAGTGCTCTTGCCGAGAAGGAGGCAGCTGAATTTTCAGTGATGAGTGCGCAGGCTACCCTGGACGAAGCGGATGAAAGCCTCACCAAGACTTCCATCTATGCTCCCATGGACGGTACCATATCGAGCCTCTCTGTTGAACTGGGAGAACGTGTGGTTGGAACATCCATGATGTCGGGAACGGAAATGCTGCGCATTGCAAATCTGAACCGGATGGAGGTGGAAGTGGAGGTCAATGAAAACGACATTGTCCGGGTAACCAACCGCGACACAGCTCTCATTGAAGTAGATGCTTATCCAGACACCAAGTTCAAAGGAGTGGTTTCCGAAATTCCGGTCTCTGCCAATACCACCGGGGTCACCACCGACCAGGTGACCAATTTTATGGTAAAGATCCTGCTTCTGGCTGAATCATACGAAGATAAAATATCCGAAACCAATCCATATCCCTTGCGTCCGGGCATGTCTGCCACAGCGGATATCCAGACGGATCGCAGAACTGGCATCTATTCAATTCCCATCCAGGCGGTTACCACAAGAATGGATACCACAGGAACAGCTACCCTAAATAAGGATCAGCAAATTGGTCAGCTTAGCTCCGACGGATCGGTCAGTAATGTTACACTTCCCTCCGAGGAGTCGGCATCCAGCGATGAGCCCATGGTGGTAGTCTTTATTGTATCGGAAGGGAAAGCCTGGATGAAGCATGTTAAGACAGGGATCCAGGATAATAACTACATTGAAATTACCGAGGGTCTTGAACCAGATGTGGAGATTATTGTCTCTCCATATTCTGCCATTTCACGACAGCTGAAGAATGACCTGCCTGTGGAAGTCGTTTCCGAGGAAGAGTTGTTTGCTGGTGATAAAAAGAAGAAGGATTAAGAGCTGATGACAGGTCCCCTTATCTTGCATATTGAAACAGCCACCGATATTTGTTCGGTTGCGCTTTCGGTAGGGGCCCAGCAGCTTTCACTTATCGAAAGTGGCCAGGAAAGGTCGCATGCCAGCCTCTTAAACACATTTATCCGACAAGCTGTAGCCCAGGCTGGAAAAGAACTTAAAGACCTCGATGCCATTGCAGTAAGCAAAGGTCCGGGTTCTTATACTGGTTTAAGAATAGGGGTCTCCACAGCCAAAGGACTTGCCTATGCCCTTGAAATACCCTTGATTGCCTCGGGTACTCTGGAGAACATGGCAAGCAGTGTGCATTCCCATGCTGCAGTCAGGGAACTGATCACAATCCATGGCGAGCGCCTATTGCTTTGTCCAATGCTGGACGCCAGGAGAATGGAGGTATATGCCGGATTTTATACCCTTGAAAGCGATCTCTTCAGGGAGGTGTCGGCCGATGTTATAGATGAGGAGAGTTATCAGAAGATTCTGGGGTCACATCAGGTTTGCTTTTTTGGAAACGGAGCTGATAAATGTAAGGCGGTCCTGGATCATCCCTCTGCCCATTTTATTGATGGAATCAATCCCTCGGCAGCCTCGATGATAACTCCCGTACTCAAAAAATATCAGCTTAGGCAATTTGAAGATGTGGCCTATTTCGAACCCTTCTACCTGAAAGATTTCATAGCTACGGTACCCAAAAAGAAGGTGCTTTAGGCGACAGAGTAATCAAATAATATATTGATATATTTACATTATAAACAGATTATATGGCTTCAACATCAGATTTTAGAAACGGATTGTGCCTTGAATTTAATAATGACCTCTATACTATCGTTCAGTTTCAACATGTAAAGCCCGGAAAGGGGCCGGCATTTGTAAGAACCAAACTGAAGAGTCTGACCACAGGAAAAGTCATTGAAAACACTTTTTCTGCAGGTGTTAAGGTCAATACTGCAAGGGTGGAGAGGAGACCTTACCAGTTCCTCTATACAGACGATCTGGGATTGAACTTTATGCATCTGGAGACCTTTGAACAGATCTCCATACAAGCCGATATGATCGAGAATGCCGACCTTATGAAAGAGGGGCAAGCTGTGGAAATCGTCGTACATGCCGATACCGAAACTCCGCTTACGGTCGACCTGCCTCCCTTTGTTGAGCTCCAGATCACCTACACAGAACCCGGGGAAAAAGGGAACACAGCCTCCTCCTCAGCCCAGAAGCCGGCTGAACTGGAGACAGGAGCCAAGGTCATGGTGCCCCTGTTTATCGATACCGGGGAAACGATTAAAGTTGATACACGGGACAGATCATACTCTGAACGGGTTAAAAAATAGGCAAAAACCAGTATATGGGTAAATTCTCAGATAACCGGCTCAAAGTATCCACATTCAAGTTAAATGCATTGCTTGATATTACACTGGCAATCAACGACAATGTGTCGACCAGCGAACTGATTCGCCGTTATGAGAAAATGTTGACTGACGACCTGGATATCGGGAAGGTCATTGTAATGAAATTTTCAGATAAGTGGGAGTGCCTGCTTAACTCCGGATTCGGTAACAGTTTCTTTGAAAAGGTTGATGTGAAGCGGGATCTCATGCCCTATGAAGAGATTTCATTCATTACATCTGAACCTCAACATTTCCCCGAACTGGTTGATATTGTAATTCCAGTATCCCACAAGGATGAAGCCATAGCCTTTGTATTGATTGGTGATATTGAGGAGGAAGGTGAAGGGGTCAGCCCCATAATCAAGCACCTTCGTTTCATACAGACACTCTCCAATATCATCGTTGTTGCCATTGAAAACAAGAGACTGTTTCAGGAGTCCCTTCGCCAGGAAGCATTGAAGCGGGAGATGGAACTGGCCAGTAAGATGCAGACCATGTTAATCCCGGCCAATGAGAAGCTTCCCTCCAATAAATATATTCATTTAAAAGCCTTTTACCATCCTCATTTTGAGGTTGGTGGGGACTACTACGATGTGATTCAGCTTAGCAAGGATGAGGTGGGTTTCTGTATTGCTGATGTATCTGGAAAGGGAATCTCAGCTGCCATCCTTATGTCCAACTTCCAGGCCAATTTGCGTGCACTGTTTACTGCCGACAAAGGGCTTACCGATACCCTGCACCGTCTGAATACAACGGTGATGAACAGTGCCAAAGGTGAGAAATTTATCACACTTTTTATTGCCAGGTATCACTACCTTACCAGGGAACTAAAGTATATAAATGCAGGGCACAACCCACCCCTACTCTATGAGCCAGAATCAAAAAGACTGACCCAACTTGCCAGTGGATGTGTGGGGATGGGAATGTTGGACGATCTCCCCTTTGTAAACGAGGCCGTAATCTCCCTTGAAGAGCCTGCCAAGCTGTTCTGCTACACCGATGGCCTGGTGGAAGTCATTCAGGATTCAGGCATTGAATTTGGAACTGAGAACCTGGAAAAGGAGCTAATTAATAACAATCCCCTGGAAGACAATATCCAGACCATTATTGAAAATCAAAAAATCCTGGAAGGTTCTGCGGCGATCTTTGACGATATCTCCATTATTGGAGCACAATTTCCGGGAGTTAAAGGATTCTCTTAGGCCACTTAGATATTTTCTTCTGGCAGATCCCGGTGGTAGATATCCATGGCCACTAGCAAAGCCGTAAATCCCCAGAAAAGGACAGAAATCTTATCGGTATCCAGAAAATTGTTCAGCAGTCCATGCATATAGTAGGATACCAATCCCACCAGCACGGCAAGAGAAAAGATCCTGATGCTACGTTTCTTCGATGTCAGGTAAACCCGGATGCCTGTATAGAGCGTGGCTCCAATCACCAACAAGATGCTAAGCAGCCCCAAAACACCCGTTTCTGCCAGAGGCCCAAGATACTCGCTGTGCGCAGTACCCATGGTACCAAAGTCGGTACTGATCTGTGTTTTCTCATAAGAACGCTGGTAGCGTCCATATTCAAACTGGTAGGTACCCGGCCCAAAGCCAAAAAAAGGTTTATCCTGCCACATCCTCAAAGCACAGCTCCACCGGTTGAGTCTTTCCAGATTGGACTGGTCGGTGGAGATATTTGAGATGGACTGGACATGTTCGGAGAATTCCCCTGAAGATTCCACCCGGTTCTGCTCCAACTGTATCATCATCTCGGTCCGGACTGAAAAAAAGAGTCCCACCAGGATGGCGGCCCCCACCAGCACAATCTCAAAGCGTATTTTCAATTTTAGAATGGCCCAGAATCCAATCGAGGCCAGAATACTCAACCAGGTAGCCCTGGTATAAGAGACCACGGTGGCAAAGACATAGAGCAGTATCAACAAGACCATCAGGAACCTGCTATTGATATTTTCCCGTTTGATTAACAGAAAGAGCCCTGCCAATACGGGTAGCAGAAAGCCCAGGCTAGCTCCATAAGAAGTATGGTCCTTGTAGAAGGGACTAGCCACACGATGAGCCATCACCTGGTTATCAAGCCCGTACTGCATATGGTTGAAAATCGCATAGATAATCACTCCCGTAAAGCTTATTACTATCAGCCAAACATAAGTGTGCATGCGCTTCTCCTGTCTGAATAGTTGTGTCGC
Source organism: Bacteroidota bacterium (assembly GCA_030592605.1). Classification (GTDB taxonomy): domain Bacteria; phylum Bacteroidota; class Bacteroidia; order Bacteroidales. The sequence continues at coordinate 1,117 of JAUVIT010000047.1, read as the reverse complement.
CAGCAAGTAGAAGCCCACGATAAACCAGAGCCTTGAAATAAGCATCTTAAAGGAGACCATAAGATCGGTGCTGGTAAGACAGGTGATAAACAACCAGCCCAAATGAAAATAAATTGCCAGGGTAACAGGATGCCGGAGTACCTTCAGATCGATCCTGTCGGCCATCAGGTACTTAAGCATATAAAGCAGCAGCAATCCGGCCAGTAAGGGTTCCGTCGGAAGGTACATATCGATGGTCAAACCCTCCACCAGTCTACTCAGGGGCACAGAAACAGGTACAAAAAAAACAATGACCAGCAGGTATTTATCCGCAGCAACAATAGCCAGTGTAAGGAACAACAACACAGCAGGAAGAAGGGGAATATAGTAGATCTCCAAGGCAAGCATGATGCTGTTCAGCGCAATGAAGGAGATCAGGATTCCCCAAAGTAGAGCCTTCGGGTACCTGGACTGGATTACGTTTATCATTTCTCTTCCTGAATGGCCACTCTGGCCCTGATGTTATCAATGATAATCAGCACAATTAATGCGAATAAAAGTGAAGCAAAGGTAGATACGATAACAATCAGCGATTTCTTTGGATAGGCCTTCTTCTCTGAAGGATAGGCCTGCTCCACCACAAATTTATGAGGCAGGTTCTGTTCGGATTCAAGCCTGGCCTCTTTGTATTTGAGACTCAAATCGGTAACCAGGGCCGTTTCGTATCTAACCATATTCATCATAGTAATATAGAGGGCCCCATTCTCCGAGATAACCTTAATCAGGTTATTGATAGGATCACCGCTTGTCTTCAGATTTTCAGAAACCTGAGCACTCAAATAATCCATGGAGTCCTGCATTGCAGCAAGTTTCTGCGCTGCCTCCAGATACTCGCGTTCCACCAGGAAGAAGGCCTTCAGGGCACGCTCTTTTTTCATACTGTTGAATACTGTATCCACAAGGGCCGAAATATCATTGGCTATATTGGCTGCGTACTCCGGATCATGGTCCATCACAGAAATTTCCACAGACATAAATTCTGTGAGACGAAAATTGATATTTGAATTATACGCTTCATAAAGCCGGGTTAAGGGATATTTTTCATTGGGCTCTATTTCGTAGTGCTCCATCAGCTTGT